>NZ_RZOS01000469.1:0-4204 GCF_004022605.1 Mesorhizobium sp. M4B.F.Ca.ET.089.01.1.1 | reverse complement strand
CAAATCAGCTTGATTTCCTGCTTTCTGGGTCGCGGCCGCTTTGCGGCGACTGCGCGTTTGAGGAGTGGCTTCCCCCACTCCGTCGCTGCTTCGCAGCGCCACCTCTCCCCCCTCCGGAGGGAGAGGAAGGGTGCCGGCTGGAATCGCCTCGCGCCTTTCCTCTCCCCCGTCGATCGGGGGAGAGGTGTCGAGCGAAGCTCGACGGAGTGGGGGTCGACTGTTCATCACCTACGGAAGATCAAAAATCGGTCGGGGCGCCGCCTTCGGCGCGGCGTTTCTCGACGAAGTCGTTCAGTTCTTCGCGGATCGCCGGGTCCATATAGGGTTCTTCGTAGGACGCCAGCCGCTCCTTCCAGACCCGGTTGGCCTTTTCGAGCGCCGTCGGCGAACCGGCCTCCGTCCAGCTTTCGAAATTGCGCCAGTCGGAAAGGACAGGCGAATAGAAGGCGGTCTTGTAGCGGTCCTGGGTGTGCTGGGTGCCGAAGAAATGGCCGCCGGGGCCGACCGATTGGATGGCGTCGAAGCCGAGCGCGTCCTCCGACAGGTCGAGCGGGGTCAGGAACTCGGCCACCATTTGCAACAGGTCGATGTCGAGGATGGTCTTCTCGTAGGAGCAGCGCAGGCCGCCCTCGAGCCAGCCGGCCCCGTGCATCATCAGATTGCCGCCGCCCTGGATGGCGCCCCACAGCGAGAAGACGCTCTCATACGCCGCCTGCGCGTCGACGGTGTTGGCGGCGCAGGTGTTGGAGGTGCGGTAGGGGATGTTGTAGCGCCGCGCAAGCTGGCCGCCGACGAGCTGCGCTTTCATGTATTCGGGCGTGCCGAAGGCCGGCGCGCCGGATTTCATGTCGACATTGGAGGTGAAGCCGCCATAGCCGACGGGCGCGCCCTTCTTCACCATCTGCGCAAAGGCGATGCCGGACAGCGCCTCGGCGTTCTGCTGGACCAGCGCGCCGGCGATGGTGACAGGGGCCATGGCGCCCGAGAGCGTGAACGGCGTGACGATGACGACCTGCCCCTTGCTCGACATCTGGATGATGCCTTCCATCATCGGCACGTCGAGCTTGAGCGGCGAGTTGGTGTTGATGATGGTGAAGACCGACGGCTGCTCGAGCAGCTGCTCATGGCTGATGCCGCGCGCGATGCGGGTGATCTCGATGCCGTCGACATTGCGCTCCTTGCCGAGCGAATAGATGTGGAACACCTTGTCGGTCAGCATGGCGAGGTCGCGGATGCATTCCAGGTGCCGGACCGAGGGATGGATGTCGATCGGCTCGACCGGATAGCCGCCGGTGCAGTTGAGGATATTGTGCATCTGCGCCAGGCGCAGGAAGTTGCGATAGTCGGCTTGGTTGCCCGGACGGCGGCCGCGGTCGAGATCGGAGCAGTTGGGCGCCGAGGCCATCATCGAGAGGATGACGTTGTTGCCGCCGAAGCGCAGATTGTGCGCCGGGTTGCGGGCATGCAGCGTGAATTCCGGCGGGCAGTGCGAGATCAGTTCGAGGATCAGGTCGCTGTCGAAGCGCACCCGCTCGCTGCCCTCGCGCACGTCGGCGCCATGCGCCTTCATGATGCGGCGGGCTTCGTCGTGCAGCACGTCGACGCCGATCTCCTTCAACACCCGCAGCGAGGCGAGGTGGATCGATTCCAATTCGTCATCCGAGACCAGCCTGGTCGGCGTGAGCGGATTCTTCAGCTGCCGGAACGGCGGCTGCTCGAACGCCGCCGAGCCACCGGCGCGCTTGCCCGCGCGGCCGCCGCGGCGGGCGCGATCGGTTGCCAGTGCCGGTTCGGCGGGGTGAAGGGCAGCGGTCATGAAAAGCCTCATGGGATGCGAAGGTCGGCGGCATAATGGACCGCCGCCAATGCCGCCGGTGAGGAGGCGGCGACCACTAGGGCGAGGGAAGCGACATGACGGAGCGCCAACCGAGAACCCGACGTTTCGCAACGTGAAGCCTGTTACAGTTCCGTCTTTTACTTCTGCTATACTTATGCGCCGAGCATCTTGAGGGGGTGGCGATGCCTGATGTCATCAAAGTGCGTGCGGCGACCAACAACGAGGTCGCGTTCCTGGCTTGGGATATTGACGGGATGATCCCGGGCTGCCTCGGCTTCGAGATCGTCCGCCTCTATCCCGACACCGGCGAGGAGCGTTGCCTGGCGGCATGGGTGCCGTTCAAGGGGCAACGCAATCCACGCTGGATTCCGCAGGACACCGGCGTGTGGCCGGTGCAGAAGACCTTCTGGCGCGACCTCACGGTGCGCCGGCGCCGCGACAGCCTCACGATCCGGCCGGAAGGCGAGATGATCGCCTATCGGGTGCGCCCGGTCGGCGACATGAAGCTGGGCCTCGAGCCGGTGCCGGTGCGTCCGGAGCAGGTGGTCGACGGCCAACCCGCCTATACCGGCGCGGCCCGGCCGCTCGGCTATCTCGGCCAGGGCGCAGTCAGTCCGCCGATCTTCCTGGGGCAGATGTTCGGCAAGGCGCGAGTTGCCTTCACCAACGGTGTCTTGTCGACGCAATGGATGTCGCACGCGCTGGCGGAAGCCGGCATCAAGGTCGGACAGCGCGACAAGATCAGGGCCGAGTTGCAGAACCCGAAAAGCAAGATACGCGCCTATCTGCAAGGCGATGTGCCCCAGGTTTTGACCAGCCTGATGGAGCGGGCCAAGGACCAAGGTGGCTCCGTCAGGCTTGCGCTCTACGAGCTTGGCGACGACGAATTGAGCGACGCGATCATCGCCGCCAAGGATGTCGTCGAGGTCATCCTTTCCAATTCGGGCAAGGACGAGCAGACAAAGGCCTGGGACTTCGGCAACGCGCCGTTCCGGAAGCGGCTGCGCGATGCCGGCGTCGTGGTGACGGACCGCCTGTTCAACAACAACCATATCGGCCACAACAAGTTCGCGGTCTACCGCGATGCCCACGGCAAGCCGCAGGCAGTGATGACCGGCAGCACCAACTGGACCTCGACCGGCATTTGCGGGCAGTCCAACAACGCCTTCGTCCGCGACGACCCGGCGATGGCAGAAGTGTTCAACGCCTATTGGGAGCGCATGAAGGCCGACGTCTTCCCGCCGCCGGCGAGCGAAAGCGCCGCCGGCCATGTGGCGCAAAAGCAGGGCGTGCCGTTTCGCAAGGAAAACCACATTTCGAACCCGCTGAACGGCGCCAGCGCAGCGCTGGACGGCATGACGGTGTGGTTTTCGCCGAACGATCCCGAGCGCAGCAAGAAGGACATTTCGGTGCGCCCGGTCGACCTCGAGGACGTCTTCGCCCGGATCAGGGCGGCGAAGCGCGCGGTGCTGTTTCTCGTGTTCAATCCGTCGCGGCTCGGCGAGAACTCGATCGTCGACCAGGCGGTCGCGGCGGCGAATGCGGATCCGAAGCTGATCGTGCAGGGCGCGATCAGCGACGAGACCGCGATGCCCAACTATGTCGCCCCAACCAGGGACCCGGTGACCCACAAGTCGAACAAGGACGGCAAGTCGCCCTTCGTCTATCCGGAGAAGGTCTGGGAGGCGCCGAACGTCTCGATCGTCAGGGCGGCGAACCTGACCGGCGCCACGATCGCCCGCGATTTCCAGGCGGAGGTGCTGACCGTCGGGCACGCCATTGTGCACGACAAGATCGTCATCATCGATCCGATGGAGGACAATGCCACCGTCATCACCGGCAGCCACAACCTCGGCTACAAGGCGTCCTACGAGAATGACGAGAACCTGGTCATCGTCGAAGGCGACAAGACCTTTGCCGCGGCTTATGCGGTGCACATGCTCGACGTCTTCGACCACTACAAGTTCCGCGCATGGCGCCGGACGATCGGGAAGGGGCCGTCGGCTGACGACGGGATTTCCATCGACGACAAGTGGCTGAAACCCTATGCCGACGGCAAGAAGGGGGCGATCGCCCGCTACTTCCCGTAATCTGCGTGGCCCTCAGGCGCGATCGCCGGTGGCGCAAGCGGATTTCGCCCCCGGCCCTTCCTTTTCCCGTGTCGAGCCGCTAGCCGGGTCGCATGCCACCTGAGGGTGGGCGATGCAGACGGATGGCGCAATGGCGGCGGCGAGCGATGGCGAGGCGGGAACGCAATGGGCGGCACTGGCCGGCGTCACCACGGCGCTGGCCATGTTCGGCGCAGCGCAGGGGCTGAGCTATCCGCTGTTCACCTTGCTGATGCAGCGGCAGGCCTGTCGCCGGCGC
>NZ_RZOS01000468.1:0-4216 GCF_004022605.1 Mesorhizobium sp. M4B.F.Ca.ET.089.01.1.1 | reverse complement strand
GCAATGGCCGGCGCGAGGGCTGCAACCACCACGGAGCTGCCCAATCCGACAAGCGCGCTGACCCAGAAAACCTGATTGAGCTGTCGGTCGCTGATGTCCTTGCGCTGGACCAGCGCCTGCTGCAGGCCAAGGTTTTGCAGCAATCCGACGAAGGCGACGATCGGTCCGACGGACGCCACCAGGCCGAAATCCTCGGGCACAAGAAGTCGGGCCAGGATGATGACCGAGATGAACTGGATCACCATCTTGAAGCCTTGCGAGCCGGCCGTGACCAGCCCGCCTCGCAGGGCGACGCGGCCGAACTGAGGAGGCGGGTTGGCATTCATACGGGCGATCTCATCTTACAAAGCTGCGTTGCCATCTGGGCGAACCGCTCGTTGAGCATGTCCGCATTGAAATCCGCCTCGATCTTCTTTCGCGCAGCGAGCGCGATAGGCTCACACAGCTTTGGGTTCTCGGCGATCCAGGAGAGTTTGCCGGTCAGCGCCGCGACGTCCCGCTCGGGCGCGAGAAAACCTGTCTTCTGGTCCTCGATCAGCTCGGGAATGCCCGAATGATAAGTGCTGACCACCGTCAAGCCGGCGGCCATGGCCTCCATGAGGGCAACCGGTATGCCCTCGAGATCGCCATCGCGCGCGCCGACGCTTGGCAGAACAAACACATGGGCATCGCGCAGGCGCTGCTTGACCTCGGCATGCGGGCGTGGGCCGAGGAAAGTCACCCTGTCGGCGATGCCGAGATCGGCGGCAAGCCGCTTCAGCTCTTCCAGCAGTTCGCCGCCGCCGATCACCGAATAGATCCAGTCGCGGCGCGGCAGGGCGGCAAGCGCACGAAGCGCATACTCGATGCCCTTCTTCTCGGTCAGACGGCAAACAGAGATGAATGACAGCGTGTCCCGCTCCCAGGACCGCCACCGGTACTCTATCTCGCCAGGCCGCACGCCCATATGGTGCACCACGACCTTCGCTGGCGGTGCCCCGACATCGATCAGGGCGCTGCTGAAAAAGGCATTCACCGGCAGTTGGAGAACGCCTTCTTCGAAGACGGTCTTGTAGCGTCCAAGCGTATTGTCATGCATCGGCCCGCCGACATCATTGCCATGGAATATCGTCACCAGCGGTGCGGAAATCCTGCCCCGCTTGATGACGCGGGCGACGCGCAGGCCGTTGGTGCCGAAATGCGCAACGATGACGTCGGCCTTCCGCAATTTGTGCGCGTTGACGAGATCGAGGGCGGTCGAGAGCTTGTCCCACAGCCTGCCTGACCATTTCCTGAGGAGTGGCCGATAGCGGCCGAGGCTACCCCACCAGCACACGACCTTGCCGGGCAGCGCCTGCCAGCGCCGATCGTCGATATTGTGTTCCTTGCCGAAGGTCGTCTCGTTGCAGACGACGCCGACTTCCATGCCGTGTTCAAGGCATCCGGCTATCTGGTCGAGGACGAAAGTCTCGGACAATGAAGGAAACTTGTCCACCACGAAGCAAATCTTCATCGGCAGGATGCGCTCGCGCGGATATCGACCAGGCGCCCCGTTCCGCACGACCACGCGGGACGTGCGCAAACCTTGCGGGATGGCTGTGGGAAATCATCTTCGACCGCGCCGGGAGCCGGTGTGCTCTCAATGACAGCCGGGCCGGAAACGTCGTGCCCGAGGCACAAGACATGCAGCATGAAACTTGACCGCTGTTAGGCCCACCCGCGGGGGACGTTAGTACAGGTCTTGCTGCACTGCAACATTTTTGCTGCAGCGTAGCAAGATTTCCCGCAACTTCACGCCGCCGTTGAATCAATCACTGAGGCGCAGTGTCAGCCGGCAGGCTGCCCGTAAGGACCTTGGCAAAGCTGATATGCCTGGTGGATTCATTTGCTGACCCTAGCGCGGCCAGTTGGGTAACGATCTGCGCAAAACGTTCATTCAGCATATCTGCGTTGAACTCTTCCTCGACCTTGCGACGAGCGGCAAGCGCGACAGCTTCGCATTCCTTCGGGTGTTCGGCGACCCAGGCAAGTTTGCCGGCAAGCGTCGAAACATCCCGCTCGGGTGCGAGAAATCCTGTCTCCAGGTCCTGGATGAGCTCGGGGATCCCCGAGTGAACCGTGCTGACCGCAATCAGCCCGGCGGCCATGGCTTCCATAAGCGCGACCGGGATGCCCTCCATGTCCCCGTTGCTGGCGGTGATACTCGGCAGCAAAAAGAGATGCGCCGCGCGAAGCCGTCGTTTCACCTCCATGTGGGGAAGACTGCCAAGGAATGTTACGCGTCCCGTCAAGCCCAGCTCCGCGGCCAGCCTCTCCAAATCCATCCGCAGTGGACCGTCCCCGATAATATCGTAGCGCCAGTCTATCTGCGGATGGGAGGCCGCGAGTTCGGCCAAGGCACGCAAGGCGAACTCGACGCCCTTCTTCTCCACCAGGCGGCAAACCGTTGTCACGATCAGCGGGGTGCCCTCCCACGATTCCCAGCGGTAGCTGATCTCGCGGGCATCGATTCCCATGTGGTGGACCGTAGTGCTCGCCGGGGACATGCCGGCTTCGAGAAGAAGCCCGCGGAAGAAATCGTTGACCGTCAGGTTCAAGGTCCCATGCTTGATGAGCCCAGCATATTGTGTTGCAAGCACTGCCTGCCGCGACGGGATGGCGACATCTGCGCCGTGAAAGATGGTTATGACCGGCGGCTTGAGGAACTTCCATTTCTTCAGCGCAGCAGCTCTCTCGCCGTTCTGTCCGAAGTGAGCGACAATCACGTCACAGCGGTTCAGGCGGCGCGCAAAAACCATATCAAGAGCGGTCGAAACCTTGTATCGCAGGCCCGGCGGCAGCCGCCGTACGAATTCGCGGATTCCAGCGGCCCAACTCCACCAATGCCGGGTTCTGGCCAGCAGCGTCGCCATCGGCTCGCTTTGCCGGTCTATTCGGTCGTCACCTTTCATCCTGTCGCACACGACCTCGACCTCGAAGCCGCGCTCCAGCAGCCCAGCCATCTGGTCCGCAACGAAAGTTTCCGAGAGAAGTGGGAATTCGCCCACGACAAAGCCCACGCGCATCGCCCGCCTGCAAGGTTGGGACTTGGCCAGACCCCCAAGCGGTCCGCGTCGCGCAAGCCCTAATGTAGACGGACAGAATACACGTTGATTGCTGCGATGCCACAAGAATATTGCACTGCAACATCACAAACGAGATAGCCAGGCAATGCCTGGAACCGGGGGCATGAGGCCTTGCGCAACAGCCCGCGCCCGCGGCGCTAGCGAGGCCTATCTGCGAGCGCGGATCCGGCTAGTGCATGTCGCCCCCAGGACGGGTTTCAGGCGGCACGCTCCAGCCCGCTTCGCCTGGCATTGTCGAGGACATTAAGGAATGTCGCGAACTGTTTGTCCGGATTCATCTGCGGCCGTTCTGAAAACAACAGCGCCGCTGCTGAAAGCCGGTCGTACTCGGCCTTGTCGTTCCACAATTGCCTGATCGTCGCAACCCAGTCGGCGAGCGGAGCGTCGTAGTCGAGCACGACGCCACCGGCGCCGATCGCTTCCGGCAGCCCGCCGCGCCGGGACCCGACGACAGGGATGCCGCTGCAATGGGCCTCGGATGCTACCCTGCCCCAGGCCTCTTCCCATTTGCTGGGCGCAAGCAGAATCTTCGTGCGGCCGTAGACCGTCTTCATATCGCTGGTGCGGCTTTCCAGGGTGGCGTTGCCCAGCGGAGCAATGGTTCTTTCGATCTCAGCCCGGTGGTCGTCGTCAAGCATCCAGCTCTCGACGAACAGGAACGGAATTTCAGGGCATTCGCCGGCAATGCGGACCGCCAGTTCGAATCCCTTTTCGTTGTAGGGGTTGATCATCGTCACGAACTCGCGGGTCGTCGGCGTGCTGTAAGTTCCGGGATTGATGGTGGGCGGAATCACCGTCGAATCGATGCCGAATTTTTCCTTGTAGGTGCGGGCGGTGAACTCCGAATTGGCGATGTAGAGCGCCGAGCGCAGTTCGCGCAGGTCGCCAGCCAGTTCATGGAATTCGACATTCCTCAGATAGACAACCAGCGGCACGCCCAGCGCCTGCAGTTCCCTGCCAATCGGCACCGACTTGTGGCACTGGACCACCGCGACATCGGGCTTCAACCGTTCGACCGCGAAGCCCGCCGCCTCCCAGGGGAACCATGCCCGCACCACCGGGTAACCGGGAAAGGTGTCGATGACGGCGCGCTGGCGGAGCAGGTTCTGGCT
>NZ_RZOS01000467.1:0-4225 GCF_004022605.1 Mesorhizobium sp. M4B.F.Ca.ET.089.01.1.1 | reverse complement strand
GACGAATTCCACCCGACGCCGCTGACCTCGTACGGCACGCAGAAACAGATGAGCGAGGCGCTGCTTGCCGACTATACGCGGCGCGGCTTCTTCGATGGCATCGGCATCAGGCTGCCGACCATCTGCGTGCGGCCAGGCAAGCCGAACAAGGCGGCCTCGGGGTTCTTCTCCGGCATCATCCGGGAGCCGCTCGCCGGCCAGGAGGCGATCCTGCCGGTGCCGCGCTCGGTGCTGCATACCCACGCCAGCCCGCGCTCGGCGGTGAACTTCCTGATCCACGCGGCGGAGATCGACGGCGCCGCCGTCGGGCCGCGCCGCAACCTCACAATGCCCGGCGTCGCCGTCACCGTCGGCGAGCAGATCGAGGCGCTGGAGCGGGTCGCCGGTTCAGATGTGGCGAAGCTGATCCGCGAGCAGCCCGACGACACCATCTGGGCGATCGTCAAAGGCTGGCCGACACGGTTCGAGGCGAAGCGCTCAAGGGAACTTGGATTCGCCGCCGAGACGAGTTTCGACGAGATCATCCGCGCCCATATCGAGGACGAGCTGGGTAACAAATTGGCGGGTTGATTCGGCATCAGACGCCGCCGGTCAGGCCGGCCGACAGCAGCAGCAGTCCGACCACGAAGATGAACGCCGCGCCGCCGATCTCGACGAAGGAATGGATGCGGTTGCCCATGCGACCGTCGCCGGCGAAATAGACGGCCCAGTTCTTGGCGGTCACCGCAAGCGTCGCCAGGGCAGATACGGTGATCGCGGTGCCGATCGACATGGCGAGCACCGACAGCAGGCCGCCCAGCCAGAGCCCGTTGAGCAGGGCAAAGCTCAGCACGATCAGCGCGCCCGAGCAGGGGCGGATGCCGACGGCGGCCACCGCCGACCACGCCGTGCGCCAGTCGAAATGGTCGCCCGACAGCAGCGCCGGATCGGGGGCGTGCGAATGGCCGCAGGTCTCGCAGACTTCGCCGGCGGCGTGGTCATGATGGTGGTGATCGTGCGCAAGATCGTGCGCGCCGTGGGCGTGGTGCTGGTGACCATGCGCGCCGTGGCCATGCGCGTGCGAATGGTGGGCCGCGTGGTCGTCCTGGTCGTGCGTGTGAAGGGCGTGGGCATGCGCGGCGTGCGAATGACCCGCATGTGAATGCCCTGCGTGGGAATGGCCGGCCTGCGAGTGTCCTGCATGCGAGTGCCCGGCATGGGCCGCCGAGAGGCTGTAGGCCGTGCCGGCGCCGAACAGGCGGCGGATGGCGGGACCCGCCTTGCGCCAGAGCAGCCAGGCGCCGAACAGGGTGACCAGCACATAGCTGGAGATTTCCAGGAACCATGCCGCGTCGGTCATCGACACCGTGGTGCCGCGCAGCACGAAATAGGCGAGCATCATGACCACGACCGCCGTCAGCCCCTGCAGCAGCGCCGAGACGAAGGACAGCATGATGCCGCGCTTCAGCGCCACCTCATTGGCCACCATGTAGGACGAGATCACCGCCTTGCCGTGTCCGGGGCCGGCGGCGTGGAAGATGCCATAGGCGAAGGAGAGGCCGATCAGCAGCCACAGTTTGCTGCCGTCCTGGCGCATCGCCTTCATCGCGCTAGCCAGCGCATGGTAGAATTCCTGCTGGCGCAGGTTGATCCACATCAGGACATGGGCGAACGGACCGCTGGCGGAGGGCGCCATGCCGTCATTGGTGCCGATGCCGAGCGAGCTCTGCGCATGGGCGACGCCCGGCAGATGGATTATCACCAGGGTGGCGGCCGCAAGGCCGAGCGCCAAGCGGATATTCGTGGGATACCCCACGAATATCCGCTTGGATTCCCTTGTTTGCCGCAGGTTCCGATCGCAAAACCGCAGGACACTTTTGCGGAACCTGCTTGCGCGCAGCGACGGTTTCATCACCGATCTATCCTTCCGGCGGGCAGTTCAGTTCGAGCTTGGTGGCGAAGATCTTGCTCATGTCGGTGCCTGTCGGATCGTTGAAAAAGGCTTCCGTCAGGGTCTTCTGGTTCTGGGCGATCGCCTCATCCGGGTCGGGGCGGACGACCTTCCTGGTGCAGGTCGAGGGCAGGCCCTCGACGGTCAGGTTCGAATCGTCGGTGAAGTCGATCGCGGTGTAGAAGGTCGGGTCATAGACGCCGATGTCGATCTTGCCGGTGAGCTTGATCGGGACTTTCGGTTCGGATTCGAACAGGATGATCAGCTGGTCATTGTCGAAATTGGCCATCAGGTGCGGCGGCGGGGTCATCGCCACATCCTTGCCGTCCTGGGTGACGAGCTGGAAATAGTTGAACTCCGCCAGCGAGGAATGGACGGTGTCGGCCACTTCCTTCAGCTCCTTGTCGTCAAGCTTCAGGTCGGAGTTCTTGTCGAACTCCATCATCACCGTACTCGAAAACAGGTCGTCGAAACGCCAGAGATGGCGCAACGCCTTCACACTTTGGTGATCCTCGCTGAGGATGACGTCGAGGCGGGCCTCGGCGAAGACGTGGGGATGCACCTCGGCCGGTTCGACCGCCGCGAACGTCGCCGCCAAGGCGGAAGACAGCATGATTGCTTGCCGTTTCAGGTGCATTGCGGATGGCGATTCCGTGGATTGGACGATTGCCCGAGAGTTACCAGAAAGGGGGCGAAATTGGGACCGCGCCGGCTGCCGGCGTGTCAGGCGCTTTCTCGCGTCTTGAACCACTGCACCAGGAAATCGACGAAGACGCGCACCTTGGCCGGCAGATAGCGCCGGTGCGGATAGACGGCGAAGATGCCGCTACCGGAGAGCAGGCGGTCGTCCAATGCCGTCACCAGCCGGCCGCTCTCGATCTCGGGGATGGCGATGAAATCGGGCAGCATGGTGAAGCCAAGGCCGGCAACGGCGGCGGCCCGCGCGGTCATCGGGCTGTTGACCTCGATAGGGCCGGAGACCGACACGCTCATCGTCTCGCCGGCGTCGCCCTTGAACGGCCAGTTGGTCAGCCAGCGGCCATTGGTGTCGATGATGCAGGGGATGCGGGCGAGGTCCTGCGGACGCATCGGCATGCCGTGCCTGGCGATCAGGTCCGGCGATGCGCACAGCCTGACAGAAAAGGGCGCAAGGCGCCTTGCGATCAGCGAGGAATTCTCCAGCCTGGAGATGCGCACGGCGAGGTCGAAACCCTCCTCGACCAGATCGACGAAACGGTCGTCGAGATGGATGTCGAGCACGATGTCGGGATGCTCCTTGGCGAAGTCGATCAGCGATTGGCCGATCGGCGCGTCGGCGAAGGTGCGCGCCGCCGAAAGCTTGATGCGGCCGCGCACATCGCCGGAGGATTCGCGCACCGCATCGGCCAGGCTGTCGACCTCGCGCACGATCTCGGAGGCGCGCCTGTAGTAGGTATGGCCGGCCTCGGTCATCGAGAACTGCCTGGTGGTGCGGTTCAGGAGCAGGGCGCCGAGCTCGTCCTCCAGCTCGCGCACATATTTCGACAGCAGCGCCTTGGAGCGGCCGATCTTGCGCGCGGCGGCCGAAAAGCCTTCGGCCTCGACGACGTCGATGAAGGCGCGCATGCGGGTCAGCGTGTCCATGGCTCAGGCCTTTCGTGCGGCGTCGAGGAGTTTGCGGCCGAGCCGTATCAGGGCGACATCGCTTCCGGAAGGGCCGAGCAGCGACAGGCCGAACGGGGCGCCGTCGACCGATCCGAGCGGCAGCGTGATCTGCGGGAAGCCGGAGAGGCCGGAGAGGCACAATAGATGCAGTGCCCTTTCGCGGTAGGTCTGCAGCTGTTCCGGCGCGTTCTTGACGAGCGGCGCAGCGCCCGGAACCGTCGGCAGGACGAGAAAGCCATGGCTGCCGAGCAGGGCGGCGAGCTCGGCGCGGAAGGCCAGCCGGCGCGTCGTCTCGGTTTCGACCGTCCTGGCATCGACCGCACGGCCAAAAGCGAAACGCTCGTCGACGCCCGGCCCGAGACCGCGCTCGCCGCTGCTGATCCAGTCGCCATGCTCCTGCCATGCCTCGAAGGCCTGCAGGCGGCGAAAGCACCAATAGAGCTCGTCGGGGAATGAGGTGAAACTGTACTCCAGCTGCGCCGGCTCGCCGATGACGGAAGCGACGAGCGCCTTCATCCTGGCATATTCGGCGGCTTCGGCCGGGCCCGACACCAAGGCGTCCAGCCAGCCGATCGACAGCGGCCGGTTGAGCGCATGCTGATGCGGGTCGCGGCCGAGCAGCAGCTTGCCGACCGCCTCATAGGTTTCGAT
>NZ_RZOS01000466.1:0-4228 GCF_004022605.1 Mesorhizobium sp. M4B.F.Ca.ET.089.01.1.1 | reverse complement strand
CCGAGAGACTGTGCGGTCATGCCTTCTCGGCCTCGGCAGCGCCCCTCGCTACCGGGCTGGCTTCACGACGGATTGCACGCTGCCCTCGAAACCAATGGGCGAAAGATCATATGATAGTAGTGAGGCGTTTTGAAATGTTGCAAACCAACGGAACGGATTGTGGCGACACTTGCCTGCGACAGGCACCGATAAATTTCTCCCTCCCGATTGATTTCTTCAAGGTCAAGAGAGCTCGACACATTGCCACACACGCTTCCTGCACTATTCAAAAGTTGCAGAGTTTCAATTTGTAACCACTCGTAGTGCTCCCCCAAGAGCATTTTCACACTGGTGCCGCCTACATACGGCAGCATAATGGAGAAATATCCGTCATGCAGATGGTGTGCTCTAAGCAAGAGGACCTCCGACTCGTGTGTTCTCCCTATCGAGACTTTCACAGGTGAAAATCGCACATTCATATCTTCCGGACACAGATCAAGTTGAAATCTTTGCTGTACTAGCGCGCTGAATGTGAAGTCAAGCCCCAAGCCGCGAGTATCGTACGCGCCCAGCCTATAAGGTGACGGCAGGCGCCTGACATTCTTCAAAACGCTTTCTATATGATAGAAAGACTTCTTGCGATCCAATTCCATAAAGTTGTCGTGCTGGAAGTCCTTGAAATATTCCAACTCCGCTTCAATCGGCATGTGAGCATGACGGAATAAAGCTGCATGGGCGGCCCGCTGCAAGATGGAATACTCATGCGTTACACCTGTCTTGGTAAACGTCGCCCGCGCGTCGTTGATGAACCGCACGCATTCACCTTGAACATCGGCGACTTTCTTGTACTGATTCTCGCTTAGTTCGATCTCCTCAAAAATTGGGTCTCCGTCCAAATCATAGTCAACAACCGGCCCTTCCTTGGCTGTACAGCATTGCTCAAATAGATCATATTTCCACCAAGGTGTCGTAATGAGTCCTTTACTGTCCGCCGACCGGTACGGTTCATCAGAGGCTATAACATAGCGACCAAGTAGCTCTATCTTCAATTCTTCTTTAAAGGTGCGACTCAAATATTCCAGCGTTCTGCCGTTATAGCCTGTGTCTGCCAAAATAACGGTATCTCCTTCCTCGACCTCCAATTGCCTTGACATATAGCGCATCAAGCGGGCACGCAAGGCAGATGAGTTCTTGAAAACCAAATCTAACACATCATCGTCGCGCAGCAGCTGATAGAACGCCGTCTGTGGATCGGACGATTTATGGGCGATCCGTATTAACGATTCAGTCACTTCTTGCGGCAGCAAAAGCTGTCTTGCAGCGCAATGAAAATCGTGAAATTCGGGATTGATCCCGCTAATGTAATAATCAACATCGGCGCGGGTTCTAAAAGAGGCTGCAATAGCAATGAATCCACGGATGCGTACCAGCTTGCCAACGGGCTTGCCCGCATAGGCCTCACAGGCAGCTGAAAGAAGATAAGCATCACGCAACAGAAACAAGACCTTTACTTGCTTGCCCTGCTGTTGTAGTGTGTTCACCTCGTCCATAAGAAATCGGCAATAGGCATATAGCACCGGGCCAAACGACATGTAGCCGATCACTGTCGCAGGCGCGCATCGCTGTAGGTTGGCTACAGAAAAAATCGGTCGAAATGGACTATAGCAGGGCATAACGACCGTTGCGGGTGCTGCCTGCTCGAGCACGATTAACGGAGATGCCGCGTGCTGTAGGCGCAAAAAGTCTGCTACCTCTCGATCAAACTGCAGGAAATGGAGCGCACGTACGCCCAACTTCCGCGGCGCTTGCACGTCGGATACTTCATTATCCCCGATATGAAGCAGTTGCGATGCAGGCACGCCACAATCTTTGATTACAATCTCAAAAAGGGCATTACTCTTCAACGTCCCGTAATCGACAGAGCAGTAAACCTTGCTGATTGCTAGCAAAACGTCCCCAGGCAAATGCTGAGCCAAGAGGCGCCTTAACTCGTCTTCCCGCAAATACGTATCGCTCACGATGATAATTTTGAGACCATGGGTGTGCGCTTGCCTGATCAGGTCCACGTAAGGTGAGAATGCAAAGCAAATGTCAATTTCGGTCCGGATTTCTGTCTCGGCCAATAGCTCCCGTTCCTCACCGGAAAGCGACGTAAACAACCGATAAATATCGCGGATGTCGATCTGACATGATCCGTTCTCTAAACGCTTCGCTCGATAGGCCCGCGCAGCAGCACTAATGCGTTGGTGTGGGGTTATCCCCAAGCTTCGCGCGACGGGACTATCGGCCAGAACGGCAAAAACATCTTCAGGTGTCGCTGTCTTGCGCCACAGCAATGTATCGAAACAGTCAAGTGAGAGTACCTTTACGGAATCCCCAAACACGCCGAGGATATTTGGGATATCGGGCGCCTTTATCTGCATCTTATGGTGCGTATCGGCCATGTCGGTCCAGGGTAGGCGATCCTCCGGCTTTTGCTGTCGGGCGGTC
Organism: Mesorhizobium sp. M4B.F.Ca.ET.089.01.1.1; assembly: GCF_004022605.1. Taxonomy (NCBI): domain Bacteria; kingdom Pseudomonadati; phylum Pseudomonadota; class Alphaproteobacteria; order Hyphomicrobiales; family Phyllobacteriaceae; genus Mesorhizobium; species Mesorhizobium sp. M4B.F.Ca.ET.089.01.1.1. The sequence continues at coordinate 1,759 of NZ_RZOS01000466.1, read as the reverse complement.
TGTTCTGTCAGATCTCGCCCGGGCGGAAACATTGCATGATGGTGATGGATAGACGGATGTTCCATACGGTACTTGTCAAAAAGCAGCGGATCATCCGCCTTCTGTATACTCGCGCCCAAGCGCTCCGGTATATGCTGCACGTGTTGCTCCTTTAAGTATTGTTCGCGCAAGCGCGATCGTTCTGGCTGAGAGCTTCTCACTTGTTGTCCAGTCGCGGGTATAGGCCTCCGCACCGCCAGAATGTCGGGGTTAGCGGCCCCCTTTCGCTACACAGCTTCCAATGAGCCGGGACGAACTAGAAATGTCCTGAACTGGTTGGGAGAGTGGGGTTGGAACTCGGGGCTGCGCGGCAAGAGTCCGCTGTCCTACTGCTAGACGGTTCCCCATCTGGTCTTTAACCTCTGCTCTTGCAAAAACGAAACGCGGATTACGTCAAGAGAAATAGGACTATTGGTTGATCCGCCGCATGTCACCAAGCGTTGTCCGGAGGTTATCACTGCATAGAGCGGCCCGTCAACGTGGTGATGCAAAGCGACTTGTTTGCCAAGTAGTTGATTATGTTGAGAACGACAGCGTTTGTACGTGCAGGAGCTTTGTGATGTTTTGATGAAGATATGTTAAAGGTGATGCACGTAGTGACCCGCCTTGATGCACGGCGATGAGTTTTTGGCGGCCTGAAGCTGCGACGGGGTTGCCCTTGCGGTGCTTTTTCACAAGTCTCACCGCCGCCGGCGATGATCCGTCGTGATGGAAGGCGGAGTTTGCGGGTTGAGAGGTCAGCGGGTTCGTTCGGAGCATCCGGCGCCCCGTCGGCTATGTGATGAGCCGCGGGATGCGATCGAGGACTATGCGCAGGATGCCCTGGTCGGGGCAGGATGTTGGCAGGTGCAGGCGGATTTGCGATCTCGTCTCGACCACCCGCGCAGCGAGTTTGATGAGGCGCAATCGCAGCGTGTCGAATTTGGCGACGGCAAAGCTCGAGCGCCTCGGCGTCACGGCCCGCAAACATGCGAACATAAAAGGAATGTTCTTTCTTCATCAGGGATGCACTGGGATGGATCGCTCGATCACACATGTTGATACCCCTCCTGTTGAGGCTGAATGATTCTCAGATCAAGGTGGCGGATGGTGTGGTTGCGGAGGTCGCCGACTGCATTGATGAGGGTCTCAGGTCAGCGCAATTGGGCGAGCGGTGCCCCATTACGGCAGCTAGGGCAATCGCTCGAAGATGACGTTGATGTCAGTTATTGCAGCAAGCCGGTATGATCTGCATTCCATCAGATTGATGATCCGAGCCCTGATACCCTTTAGATAATGCTCACTTGGCTCGCATTGGATGACAGAAGGTCTGATGCGCTCATAGTCAATGGCCTTAACGAGATCGTAATCCAGTCCTTCGCAATCAATCGATAAGAAATCGATTTTATTGGCATAGGGGGTCAATAGTTCATTGATACCGATCGCACTCACCTCAATATGTTCTCGGATACCTCCTATGCCGTCGAAGTCGCCGAAACTTTCGACATGTGCCTTATCCACGGAGGAAAGCTCATGGGCGTTTCCGATGAAGAGCGTGGCGGATGCTTGCGGAGTGGGCAAGACAACTGATGGCACAAGAACGTCTTTCGGGCGCGCAGTCCGGATCAGCGCTCCCAATTCAGGAATGGGTTCAACCAAAACACCTCTCGCGCCTCGTTGGTACATAAGATAGGTACTTGATGTAGAGATTGGATGATTAGCGCCGATCTCGACATAGAAC
>NZ_RZOS01000465.1:0-4237 GCF_004022605.1 Mesorhizobium sp. M4B.F.Ca.ET.089.01.1.1 | reverse complement strand
GTGTAGGCGTCTCGTTGGTTGCGGCTGGGATACGTCTATCCCTACCGCCGGTGTGGTTTCCGTAAGGGATGCGGCTGGAGAAGGTTTCGGCAATGAGTTCGGGCGCGCTGACTTTCCAGCGCTTCGGAAATTCCGGCATGTTCGCTTACGGGGTGAGGCCGAGCATCAGGTCCATGTTCTGCACGGCGGCGCCCGACGCGCCCTTGCCGAGATTGTCGTAGACGGCGAGAAGGAGCGCCTGCGCCCGCTCGTCATTGGCAAAGACGTAGACCTTCATCTTGTTGGTGCCGTTGTAGATTTCCGGATCGACGTCGGGGATACGCTCCAGATGCGTGTAGGGCGCGACCTCGACCACGCCGCCCTCGATCGAGGCGAAATGATCGGCCAGCGCTGCATGCATTTCGGCGCCAGTCGGCACGCGCTCGAGGCCGCCGAGTTGCAGTGGCACCACGGTGATCATGCCTTGCGCGAAATTGCCGACCGCCGGTTGCATGATCGGGTCATGCGAGAGCTTCGCATAGGTCCTGAGCTCAGGCACGTGCTTGTGCTGCAGGGTGAGCCCGTAGGGCAGGAATTCGGGCGCGTCCTCGCCCTTGCCGACATAGTCCTCGATCATCGGCCGGCCACCACCGGAATAGCCGGAAATGCCGTTGACGGTGATCGGGAAGTCGGCGGGCAACAGTCCGGCTGACACAAGCGGCCTGAGCGTCGCAATCGGACCTTGCGGCCAGCAGCCGGGATTGGCGACGCGCTTCGCCGCGGCGATCCTCTTTGCCTGGTCCTTGTCCATTTCGGCGAAACCATATTCCCAGCCGGCGGCAACGCGATGCGCGGTCGAGGCGTCGATCACCCGGGTGGTGTCATTCTCGATCAGCGACACACTTTCCTTGGCGGCGGCGTCCGGCAGGCACAGGATCGCGACATCGGCGGCATTGAGGAACTCCGCTCGCGCCGCAGTTTCCTTGCGGCGCTCGGTGGGGATCGAAATGATCTCCAGGTCGCCCCGCTCGGCCAGCAGCGCCCTGATCTGCAGGCCGGTGGTGCCGTGTTCGCCGTCGATGAAGATTTTCGGTTTCATTGCCTTGAAAAGTCCCTGCGATTTCAGCGCTATATGCCCTGAGCGTGATTGACTGCAACAGTATTGCCGTTGTTTAGGTCCTCGAGCCGGGCTTTTCGCTCGGCGACCAGGCCCAGATAATGCATCGCCACCATGGAGCCCGCGATCGCCGTTATATCGGCATGATCGTAAGCGGGCGCAACCTCGACCACGTCGGCGCCGACAATGTCGATCTGGCCGAGTTGGCGCAGCGTCGACAGGATCTTCGCCGAGGACGGCCCGCCGGCGACCGGCGTGCCAGTGCCCGGTGCGAAGGCCGGGTCCAGGCAGTCGATGTCGAAGGTGAGATAGGTCTTCCTGCCGCCGGTACGGTCGACGATAGCATAGGCGATGTCGGACGCCCGCATCTCCTCGACCTCGTGACCGTAGAGGATCTTGATGCCGAACGTATCGGGGGCGTGCGTGCGGATGCCGATCTGGATCGAGCGATCGGGATCGATGATACCTTCTTTCACCGCGCGTCCGACGAAAGAGCCGTGGTCGATGCGTTTGCCGTCGTCCGGCCAGGTGTCCTGATGGGCGTCGAACTGCACCATCGCCAGCGGTCCGTGGATGGCGGCATGCGCCTTGAGCAGCGGCCAGGTGACGAAATGGTCGCCGCCGAGCGACAACAGGAAGGCGCCTGATTTCAGGATCTTGGCCGCCTCGCGCTCGATCGTGCCGGGTGTCTTCTGATGGTTGCCGCTGTCAAGCAGGCAGTCGCCGTAGTCGACAACAGCGAGGTGCTCGAACAGGTCGCGCGAGAACGGGTACTGCGGGTCGTTGTCGAGGATCGCCGAGGCGCGGCGGATCGCCTGCGGCCCGAAGCGTGCGCCCGGCCGGTTGGTAACGGCGGCATCGAAGGGAATGCCCCACACCACGGCGTCCGCGCCCCTCACGTCCTTCGTGTATCTGCGCCGCATGAACGACAGCGCGCCGGCATAGGTCGGCTCGAAGGACGCGCCCGTCTTGGAGCGGGCGGTGAAGGCATGGTCGATGTTCTGGTTCGCCATTACGGGTCCTCGGTTTTCAGCGGGTTGCCACAACTACAGAACCGGCACGCAACATGCCAGTCACAGAGTGGGGAAACGGGAATGGCGCTCGGCGAGTGCCACGACAACACAGGATTGTATCATCATGACGCAGACCGCTTTTCTCAACCCCGCGCATATGCCGGCGGCGACCCGGACCGGCACCGTGGCGAGCGAGCGTTTCCTGGTGCTCGATTCCTGGCGCGGCATCTGCGCGCTGCTGGTGGCGCTGTTCCATTTCCCGACCAACTCGACGATCTCGCAAAGCGCCTTTGTCGGCGGCTCCTACCTGTTCGTCGATTTCTTCTTCGTGTTGTCCGGCTTCGTCATCGCCAGCTCCTACGGCAACCGGCTCAGCGAGCCGGTCGAGCTTGCCCGCTTCGCGCCCGTCCGCTTCGGCCGCATCTACCCGCTGCACCTCGTGATGCTCGCCGCCTTCGCCGCCTTCGAGGAGCTGCGGCTCATGCTGCCGCAATTGCACGGCGCGGGTGCCGAGCCCTTCACCGGCGGCTTCGACCTGAACAGCCTCGTCGCCAATCTCTTCCTGCTGCAAGGCATGGGCGTCGAGGATCATCTGAGCTGGAACCCGCCGAGCTGGAGCATCTCGGCCGAATTCTTCGCCTATCTGCTGTTTGCCGCCGTTGTCTTCACGGCGGGCCGGCGCAGCTGGATCTGGCTTGTGGCCGCTGCCGTCACCGCGCCGCTTTTCCTGCTTGCCTTCTCTCGCACGCATATGGACGTGTCCTTCGACTTCGGCTTCATCCGCTGCCTCTACGGCTTCTCGCTCGGCGCGCTGCTGGCATGGTTTCAGCACGATTCCATTGCAGAGGCGCGACAGGCGCTTGCCGGTGACGGCAGGGCGCGGATCGCCTGGACGGCGGCCGAGATGGTGATGATCGCGGTGATCGGTGTTTTCGTCGCGCTGGCCGGAGACAATGATGCCGGCATCGCCGCTCCCCTGGTGTTTGCGCTGGCGCTCTACCTCTTTGCGCATGAGGGCGGCTGGATCAGCGCCTTCCTGCGCACCCGGCCGATGCTGATGCTGGGCGCGCTCTCCTATTCCATCTACATGGTCCACATCTTCGTGCAGGCGCGCATGATCAATGTCGGCGGGCTGGTGGAGCGCAAGTTCGGGCTTCACCTGCTTGGCGACATCGTGCTGCGCGGCGACCATGCGACCGGCTTCGGCGCCGATCTGCCATGGCTCGGCTTTGCCGCTATTCTCACCATGCTCGTCGCCACCATCGCCGTCTCCTGGTTCACCTGGCGCTTCGTCGAAATGCCGGCCCTGGCCTGGTTCCGGCGGCTCGCCAAGCGGATCTGAGAAGCCAATCCGTTCAAGCCCATAGCCGGCTTCGTTCACCGGCGTGTCATGCACATCGCCTAACCGGGTTCCATCCGGAACGGAGCGATTCTTGATGCGGGCAATCTTGCGAAGCCTTCTGCTTTCCGCGACGCTTGCGGCCTCGATCGGCCATGCCTTGGCCGGCGAAACGCGCGCCAGGCAGATCCTCGACCGCTTCGAGCATGCCAACCAGTGGCGCGACCATGTCATGGTGGCGGCACACCGCGCCGGCGGCATGCAGGCCGGCAAGACGCTTTACCCCGAGAATTCGCTCGCCGCGGTCGAGGCCTCGATCGCGCTCGGCGCCGAGATCGTCGAGGTCGACATCAGGCGCTCCAAGGACGGCGAGTTCGTCGTCATGCATGACAGCTGGCTCGACCGCACCACCAACTGCAAGGGCGAGGTGGTCGACCATACTGTCGCCGAACTGAAGAGATGCAGGCTTGTCCTGGAGGGCACCGGCGCCATCACCAGCGAGCCGGTCTCGACGCTGCGCGAAATGCTGATGGCGACCAGGGACCGGATCCTGATCAACCTCGACAACAAGCTCGACGTTCATGCTCTGCCCGGCATGATCGCGGTTGCCCGCGATCTCGGCATGGCCGATCAGGTCATCGTCAAGGAGAACCTCTGGAACCAGCAGCGGATCGACACCGTCAAGGCGGCGATCGACGCTATCGGCGGCGGCTTCCAGTTCATGCCGATCATCGCCGACGATGCCGTGCGCGACGCCGCCTTCGCCGAGAAGGTTGGCCGCGTCTTTTC
>NZ_RZOS01000464.1:0-4238 GCF_004022605.1 Mesorhizobium sp. M4B.F.Ca.ET.089.01.1.1 | reverse complement strand
TCGTCCTGCGGCTCGGCGCGCTCCAGCAGCGGGTTGCGCTCGATCTCGTCATCAATGAAGCGCTCGAGCTCGACATGGGTGAGCTGCAGCAGCCGGATCGACTGCATCAGTTGCGGCGTCATCACCAGCGACTGGGACTGCCGTAGCTGTAATTTCGCCGCCAGCGCCATGGTTGGTTTTCAAACGCCTCTACGCACAGGACATGCCGGAACGAGTTTTTCCGACCGGGACAAACAAACTGGCCCGGCTTTTGCTTGTCAAGGGAAACGGCAGCAAAACGCGCTTACCGGAGCGTTATTTCAGGCAAAAATCGGACAAGAATCCCAAAAATCGCCGAAAAATTGCGTCGGGAGCTGGATTTCCTGTTTAGAGGGTAAAACCCTCGCCGAGATAAAGCCGCCGCACATCGGCATTGGCGACGATCTCGTCGGCGCGGCCATGCGTCAGCACCTGGCCGGCGTGGATGATGTAGGCGCGGTCGATCAGGCCGAGCGTCTCGCGCACATTGTGATCGGTGATCAGCACGCCGATGCCGCGCGCGGTCAGGTGCCGCACCAGCTGCTGGATATCGGCCACCGCGATCGGGTCGATGCCGGCGAAAGGCTCGTCGAGCAGCATATAGGCCGGGCGCGTGGCGAGCGCGCGTGCGATCTCGAGACGCCGCCTCTCGCCACCGGACAGCGACAGCGAGGGCGCCTTGCGCAGATGGCTGATGTGGAATTCCTCGAGCAGCTCGTCGAGGCTGCGCTCGCGTGCCTTGCGGCTCTTCTCGACCACTTCGAGCACGGCGCGGATGTTCTGTTCGACGCTCAAGCCCCGGAAGATCGAGGCCTCCTGCGGCAGGTAGCCGATGCCGAGCCGGGCGCGGCGGTACATCGGCATCGAAGTGACGTCGAAGCCGTCGATCTCGATCGTGCCTTCGTCCACCGGCACCAGCCCGGTGACCATATAGAAACAGGTCGTCTTGCCGGCGCCGTTGGGGCCGAGCAGCCCGACCGCCTCGCCGGCGCGCACGCCAAGCGTCACGCCGCTGACGACCTTGCGGCCCTTGTAGCTCTTGGTCAGGCCCTTGGCGATCAAGGTGCCCTTGAACTTGGCGGAATCGGCGGAAACCGTTGCCGGCGCCGCTGGTTTGCCGGCGGCCCGCCCCGGAAGGCGAGCCAGCAGCGACGATACGCCGGCCATTATTGCTTCGGCGCTCCCGACTTCGGCGGCGGCGTCATCGACATGATGACGCGCCCGCCACAGCCGTCGACCTGGGCGAGGCCGCTCTTCATCTGCACGGTGAGCTTGCAGCCCTTGAGCACGTTGGGGCCCTGCGACAGCACCACTTCCTTGCCGGAAAGCACGAGCACCTGGCTCTTCATGTCGAACGTGCCATTGTCGCCGGTGGCGATCTGGTCGTTCGACTTGATGTAGACCTTGTTGTCGACCACAAGGTGGTCGATGTTGGCCGAGCCGGTCATCGCCGACGCGCCGGCGGCGGCGCCCTTGGCGGCATTGGGATCCTTGACATAGTAGACCGTCATCTTGCCGGCCTTGAGCGTGGTCGGCCCCTGCGTCACGGTGACATTGCCGCTGAACACGGCGACGCTGTCGGCCTGGCGAACCTCGAGCTTGTCGCTCTCGATCTGGATCGGCTGATCGCCGGAAAGCTTGAGGCCCGAGACCTGGCTGGTCGTGCCGGACTGGGCAAGCGACGGCGACGCGCCGAGCAGCAGCAGCACCGAAGCCGCGCTCAAAAGCCGTGCCATACTATTGCGACGCATTCGATTCTCCGCCCTGTTGCTCTGCCGCCTTCAAGCTGGCGGGATCGATGTTGACGCGCACCTTGCTCTCGAAGACCAGGACCTTGCCATTGTCCTGGACCGCCATCGAATCCGCCGTGATCCGCGAGCCGCCACGGCTGACATCGACCGGATCATCCGTCTTCATAGTGCCTTTGCCCATGTCGAGGAAGACCGATTTGAGCTTGGCCTCGATGCCGTCGGTCGTCGTCACCGTAATGTCGCTGGTCAGGCTCATCGTGTTGCCGTCGCGGTTGTAGACGCCGCGCGTGGCGTTGACGGTCGCCACATTGTCCGATGTCAACGGCAATTTGGCGTTGATCCCTTCAAGATCGATGATGCCTTGCTTGCCGACGTCCTGGATGGCGCGCAGCGCCGTCAGCGAATAGGGCAGCTTCTGCTTGGTGAAGCCGTTGAGCTTGGGGTTGGCCATCACCAGCTTGCCGTCGGCGAAGGCGCTGCCTTCGGCCTGCACCGAGATCGAAACCGGGGCGGCAAGATAGGAATAGACCGGAAAGGCGATGGCGATGCCAGCTGCAAGCAGCGGCACCGCGAATTTCAGCACGCGCACCCGGCGCGAATGCCGCTGCGCGCGGTCGAACGCATCACCGCGCGTGCCGGCTGGCGCCGCTGGCGCCAAAGCCGTCTCGGCATTGGTCGTTTCGTTCGATCGCGCTAGCATGACTAAATTCTAATAAACCCTTGCCCCGCCAAATCACCGCCTATAGGTGGGATGTCGGCCCCCGTAAGCAAGCACAAGCGGAGGAAAACCGCAAAAATGTGACGGCTGCCGTTGTACAAACGGAAGTGAAGTCGACGCAATTTCCGCACTTCATAGCAGATACGGACGAGCGGCGTTAATTTTTCATGAAGCACCGCCTCGCGCCGCGCGGACGCTTTGACGCAACCCCGCCAGGAAACGGTAGCCGGGCGCGGACGCTTGCTTTAAAAGCAACTCTTCCCACCGACCGAGAGGCTAACCATGGCAATGAGAGCCGATGACCTGATCGACCGCCGCCGTTTGCGCCGCAAGGTGACATTCTGGCGTGTTGCCGCGCTCGTCGTCGCGGCCATCGCGTTGATCGCCCTGTCGACCTGGGTCTATCGCGACGACTTCAGCGGCTCGGCCGTCGACCATATCGCCAAGGTCCGGATCGAAGGCACCATCACCGAAGATGAGGAGCTCATCAAGCGGCTGGAGACCATCCGCGAATCCCCGAGGGTGAAGGGCGTCATCCTGTCGATCGACTCGCCCGGCGGCACCACGGTCGGCGGTGAATCCATCTTCGAGGAAGTGCGCAAGCTCGCCGGCGACAAGCCCGTCGTGGCGGAAGTCGGCACGCTCGCCGCGTCCGCCGGCTACATGATTGCAAGCGCGGCCGACCATATCGTCGCGCGCAAATCCTCGATCGTCGGCTCGATCGGCGTGCTGATCCAGTATCCGGACGTCAGCGGCCTGATGGACAAGCTCGGCATCAAGCTCGAGGAGGTGAAATCCTCGCCGCTGAAGGCCTCGCCCTCGCCCTTCAAGCCGACCAATGAGGACGAGCGCGCCATGGTCCGCAAGCTCATCCTCGACAGCTACGACTGGTTCGTCGGCATCGTCGCCGACCGCCGCAAGATGACCCACGAGCAGGCGCTGGCGCTTGCCGACGGCTCGATCTTCACCGGCAGGCAGGCGCTCGCCAACCATCTGATCGACGCCGTCGGCGGCGAGACCGAGGCGATCGGCTGGCTGGCGACCAAGGGCGTCGACGCCAAGCTCAAGGTGGTGGAGTGGAAGGACACCGAACGGCACGGCGGCTTCCTGTTCTCAAAGACAATGGCGAAAACCATCGCCGGCGCGCTCGGCCTGCCCGACGCCGGCGGCGACGTCATTCACGAAATTGGAGCGGACCGCTTGTTTCTTGACGGTCTCGTTTCGGTCTGGCACCCTTGACGAGCCGTTTGGGACGAGCGAAAAAGCAAATAAAATCATCCTCATAATTTGACTGAAGTGCTTTCAGGGGAGCCGTTCTCATGATCAAATCCGAGCTTGTGCAAATTATTGCCACACGCAATCCGCATCTTTTCCTGCGCGACGTCGAAAACATCGTCGGCGCGATCTTCGACGAGATCACCGACGCCCTTGCCGAAGGCAATCGGGTCGAGCTGCGCGGTTTCGGCGCCTTTTCGGTGAAAAACCGTCCCGCCCGCACCGGCCGCAACCCGCGCACCGGCGAATCGGTCGAGGTCGAGGAGAAGTGGGTGCCGTTCTTCAAGACCGGCAAGGAATTGCGCGAAAGGCTTAACGGCGGCAAATAGGCGCGAATTCATGCGCCGGCCTTCCGACAGGCCTGCTTTCGACAGGAAATCAGATGTTTAACCGCTTCATGCTCGTCGTTGTCTTCGTGCCGCTGGCCATCATCCTGATCGCGCTGGCCGTCGCCAACCGCGAGCCGGTCGCCTTCA
>NZ_RZOS01000463.1:0-4245 GCF_004022605.1 Mesorhizobium sp. M4B.F.Ca.ET.089.01.1.1 | reverse complement strand
TGCCTTTCCTGCCTTGGCCGAAACGGTGAAATACACGGCGACGCTCGATGGCAGCCAGCAGAGCCCGCCTGTCACCACCAAGGGCAAGGGAACCGCCACATTCACCTTCGACACCGCCAAGAAGAAGCTGAGCTGGAACGTCAAATATTCCGGCCTCAGCGGACCGGCGATTGCGGCCCACATCCACGGCCCGGCTGCGATGGGCGCGAATGCCGGACCCGTCATCCCATTCAAGAAGCTCAAGAGCCCGATCAAGGGATCGGCGACGCTGACCGATGCGCAGGCGGCCGATCTGGAGGCCGGCAAATACTATGTCAACGTCCACACCGCCGCCAACAAGGACGGCGAGATCCGCGGCCAGATCGAGAAGGCGATGTAAGACGCAAAGGGGCGGTTCATCGCCCCTTTGTCGCCAGCCGACGGAAAGGGCGGTTTGCCGCCCTTTCGCAGTGCAGCGGGCAGAAAGGCAGGAGGCTGCCTTTCGCCTTAGCTCTTGTCGCGGATCTGCGTCAGCGTGCGGGTCGGCGTGATTGCCTCGGGATCGAGCCTGATCTCGACGATCGCCGGCTTGCCGCTGGCGCGCGCGCGCTCGAAGGCCGGCGCGAAGTCGGCGGTCTTCTCGACCGTCTCGCCATGGCCGCCATAGGAACGGGCAAGGGCGGCGAAGTCCGGGTTTTTCAGACTGGTGGCGACGACGCGGCTCGGATATTCGCGCTCCTGATGCATGCGGATCGTGCCGTAAATGCCGTTGTTGACGACGATAACGATGATCGGCAGATCGTACTGGACTGCGGTGGCGAACTCCTGCCCGTTCATCAGGAAGCAGCCGTCGCCGGCGAAGGCGATGACTTCGCGGTCCGGGTGCAGCGCCTTGGCGGCGACCGCCGCCGGCGTGCCGTAGCCCATCGAACCGGAGGTCGGCGCCGCCTGCGTGCCGAAGCGGCGGGTACGGTAGAAGCGATGCACCCAGGTGGCGTAGTTGCCGGCGCCGTTGGTGAGGATGGCGTCTTCCGGCAGGACCTTTCCGAGATGCTCGATGATCGGCCCCATCTGAACTGAGCCCGGGCCGGTCTGCGGCGGCGTCGACCATTCGAGATAGGCGGCATGCGCCTTTTCCGTCTCGGCCGCCCAGGAGGGCTTCGCCGAAGGCTTGCGCCTGGCGAAAGCCTCGACGAAGGCGGCGGGCGAAGCGTTGATGGCTATAGTCGGCCGGTAGACGCGGCCGAGCTCGCCGGCATCGGCGTGGACGTGCACCAGCGCCTGGTCGGGGTAGGGGCTTTTCAGCAACGTGTAGTCGGAAGACGGCATCTCACCCAGGCGGCCGCCAAGCATGAGCACGACATCGGCTGCCTTGACCTGCGCCGCCAGCTTCGGGTTGATGCCGATCCCGACATCGCCGGCGTAGTTCGGATGCAAATGATCGAACAGCATCTGGCGGCGGAAGGAGCATCCTACGGGCAATGACCATGCCTCGGCGATGGCGTGCATCCGCGCCACCGCTTGCTCGTCCCAGCGCGTGCCGCCGAGGATGACGAACGGGCGCTTGGCGCCGGCGAGAAGCTTTTCCAGCGCGTCGAGCTCAGCCTCGCCGGGGCGTGTCTCGACCGGCGTGTGCGGCAGTGCTTCAGGCGCCTCGACGACGCTGGTCAGCATGTCCTCGGGCAGCGAGATGACGACCGGGCCGGGGCGGCCGGAGGTCGCGACGGCAAAGGCGCGGGTGACGAATTCGGGAATGCGCGAGGCATCGTCGATCTCGACCACCCATTTGGCGATGTCGCCGAAGAAGCGCTTGTAATCGACCTCCTGGAAGGCCTCGCGCTCCTTGGCGTGGCTGGCGACCTGGCCGATGAACAGGATCACCGGGACCGAATCCTGCATGGCGATGTGGATGCCGGCCGAGGCGTTGGTGGCGCCGGGGCCGCGGGTGACGAAGCAGATGCCGGGTTTGCCGGTCAGCCGGCCCTGGCAGTCGGCCATCATCGCGGCGCCGCCTTCCTGGCGGCAGACGATGGTGCGGATCGGCGAGTCATGCAGCGCGTCGAGCACCGCGAGATAGGATTCGCCGGGCACGCAGAAGATGCGGTCGGTGCCGTTGGCTTCAAGCGCCTCGACGATCAGTTGTCCGCCGGTTTTCATTTCGCTGATCTCTCCAGTTCGGCCAGGATTTCCTCGGTGTGTTCGCCAAGACGCGGCGAGGGGCGCTCGTAGACCAGCGGCGTGCCGGACATCACCATCGGCGCGCGCACCGAGGGCAGGCGATTGCCATGGCCATCGTCGAGGTCGAGCCGCATGCCGCGCGCGATGGTCTGCGGATCGTCGAACATCTGGCCGATCGTATTGATCGGGCTCGCCGGCACGCTTGCCGCTTCGAGCTTCGCCAGCAGCGGATCGCGATCAAAGATCTTGAGCGCCTCGATGATGCGCTCGCGCAGGCTCGCGCGGTTGGCGACGCGGGCAGGATTGGTGGCGAAATCCGGGTTCGACGGCAGATCGTCGAGGCCGACCGCTGCGCAGAACTTGCCGAACTGGCCGTCATTGCCGACGGCCAGGATGATGTGACCGTCTTTCACCGGCAGCACCTCGTAGGGCGCGATGTTCATATGCGCGTTGCCCATCTGCACCGGAGACTTGCCGGAGGCCAGATAGTTGAGGTTCTGGTTGCCGAGCGCCGAGATCTGGCTGTCGAACAGCGCCATGTCAATGTGCTGGCCCTCGCCGGTCTTCTCGGCATGGCGAAGTGCGGCCTGGATGGCGATCACCGAATAGAGGCCGGTGAACAGGTCGGAAATGGCGACCCCGGCCTTTTGCGGCTCGCGGCCGGCCTCGCCGGTGATCGACATCATGCCGGCCATGGCCTGGATGATGAAATCATAGCCTGCGCGTGGCGCGTATGGTCCGTCCTGGCCGAAACCAGTGATCGAGCAATAGACGAGACGCGGGTTGATCTTCTTCAGGCTCTCGTAGTCGAGTCCGTATTTCTTCAGCCCGCCGAGCTTGAAGTTCTCGATCAGCACGTCGGCATTGGCGACCAATCGGCGCAGCGTATCGGCGCCCTCGGGCTTGGAGAAGTCGATGGCGATGGAGCGTTTGCCGCGATTGCAGGAGTGATAATAGGCGGCCGACAGGTTCTCGCCGTCATGGCTCATGACGAAGGGAGGGCCCCATTTGCGGGTGTCATCGCCGCCGTCCGGGCTCTCGACCTTGATGACATCGGCGCCCAGATCGGCGAGCAACTGCCCCGCCCAGGGCCCGGCGAGGATGCGGGCGAGTTCGATAACGCGTATGCCTTTCAGCGGAGGCTCGGCCATGGATCACCGTGTTGGGTCGAAAGCGCAGCCCCTATCAATCCCCGCCGCTGCTGTCACGGCCCTTGCGATGGGCCAACCGCCTCACGCATTGAGAACTTTGTCCGCCCATGCGGCAAAATCGGCCATGACGATGTCCCGGTTCACCTCGTTCAGGCTTTCGTGGCGGGTCTCCGGGTAAACCTTTGAAACCAGATTCGAAAAGCCCATCCCCCGCATGCGCCCGGCGAGGTGGTTGACCGCCTTGCCGTAATCCGAGGCGGGATCTTTCTCGCCGCCGAGCAGATTGATGGGAAGGGTGCGGCGCACGCCGGAAAAATTGCCGTCGCTGCCGCCGTAGATCGCCATCTTGACGACGTCCCGCCACATCGACACCGAGGCATCCCAGCCGCAGAGCGGATCGGCGACGTATTTCGCGACCTCGGCCTCGTCGCGCGACAGCCAGTCGAACATCGTCTTGTGGTTGGGCACGGCCTTGCCCCAGGCCTGGAAGGTCAGCCTCGGCAGCAGCCTTGACGGCACGTCGGAGCCCAGCCGCATCCTTTCCCAGCCGAGGATGGCGAGCGCCAGCTGCCCAAGCAGGCCCTGCGAGAAATTGCCGTTCCAGATCGCGGCGGTATGGACGCGCGCCGAATGACGCAGAAGGAAGTTCAATGCCACCGACGCGCCCATCGAATGGCCGAAGAGGATGACCGGCAGGCCCGGCTGCTCGCCGGCGATCAGGTCATGAATGGCGGTGACATCGGCGATGACCTTGGCGCCGCCATCCGCATCGGCGAACTTGCCGAGCGGTGCGTCGGGCGCTCTGGTCGCGCCATGGCCACGGTGGTCATGCACGTAGACATGAAAGCCGCGCTCGGCGAGGAAATCGGCGAAGCGGGCATAGCGCGCCGCGTGCTCGGCCAGTCCGTGGTTGATCTGGACGACGGCGCGCTATGCC
>NZ_RZOS01000462.1:0-4246 GCF_004022605.1 Mesorhizobium sp. M4B.F.Ca.ET.089.01.1.1 | reverse complement strand
GACGAAATAGAGCACGGGATCGCGCACCGGCAGGGTGAAGGAGTCCCTGCCCCGGACGAAGAAGCGCTCGCGGCCGGCGTCGCGATCCTGGCCCTTGGCGATGCCGATCGCGGCGACGCGGTCCTCGATGCCGAGATCGGCCAGGATCTTGCGCACCGCCGTCATCTGGCCCTGGCCGCCGTCGATCAGGATGACGTCGGGCCAGGCCGGGAAGGCTCCATTGCCTGCGACCAGGTCCGCGCCCGCGTCGTCCTCGTCTTCCGCAGCCACCTCGCTTGAGGGCTGGACATCGCCATGCTCCTTCAGCAAGCGCGAAAAGCGCCGCTCCATCACCTCGCGCATCATGCCGAAATCGTCGCCAGGCGTGATCTCGGTCGAGCGGATGTTGAATTTCCGGTACTGGTTCTTCACGAAACCTTCCGGCCCGGCAACGACCATGGCGCCGACGGCGTTGGTGCCCATGATGTGCGAGTTGTCGTAGACCTCGATGCGCACCGGCGGCTTGGCCAGGCCGAAGGTCTCGGCAAAACCGGTAAGCAGGCGCGCCTGCGTCGAGGTTTCGGCCAACCGTCTGCCGAGCGCCTCGCGCGCGTTCTGCAGCGCGTTGTCGGTCAGGTCCTTCTTCTCGCCGCGCTGCGGCACCGAGATCGACACCTTGCGGCCGGCGCGGGTCGAGAGCGCCTCGGCAAGCAGCTCCTGCTCCTCGACGGCAAGCGAGAGCAGGATGGCGCGCGGCGTCGGCTTGTCGTCGTAGAACTGCGCCAGGAACGAGCCCAGCACTTCCGATCCCTCCAGCGCCGGGTCGGCCTTGGGGAAATAGGCTCGGTTACCCCAGTTCTGGCCGGTGCGGAAGAAGAACACCTGGATGCAGGTCTGGCCGCCCTCCTGGTGGATGGCGAAAACGTCGGCCTCCTCGACGGTTTGCGGGTTGATGCCCTGATGCGCCTGCACATGCGAGAGCGCGGCCAGCCGGTCGCGATAGATGGCGGCGCGCTCGAAATCGAGCTCCTCGGACGCCTGCTGCATGGCGGTCGAGATCTCGGTCTTCACCTTCAGGCTGCGGCCGGAGAGGAAATCCTTCGCCTCGGCGACCAGCCCGGCATAGTCCTCATGCGAGATCTCGCCGGTGCATGGACCGGCGCAACGCTTGATCTGATAGAGCAGGCACGGCCGGGTGCGGTTCTCGTAGAAGGAATTGGTGCAGCTTCTCAGAAGAAAGGCGCGCTGCAGCGAGTTGATGGTGCGGCCGACCGCGCCGGCCGAGGCAAAGGGGCCGAAATAATCCCCTTTTCGCGAGCGCGCGCCGCGATGCTTGTAGATGCCGGGCGAGACATGGTCGCCGGTCAACAGGATGTAAGGGAACGATTTGTCGTCCCGCATCAGCACGTTGAAGCGGGGTCGCAGCCGCTTGATCAGGTTCGCCTCGAGCAGCAGCGCCTCGATCTCGGTGCGGGTGACGACGAACTCCATCGTCGCGGTCTCGCGCACCATGCGGCCGATGCGCAGCGTGTGGAAGCGCCCCTGCGCGTAGTTGGTGACGCGCTTCTTCAGGCTGCGCGCCTTGCCGACATAGAGCACATCGCCGGCAGCGTTCATCATGCGATAGACGCCGGGCGCGTTGGGCAGCCGCTTGACCAGCGTCTGGATCACCTCGGCGCCGACCATGCCGTCGGCGTCTCCGGCATGCGGCGTCCAGTCTATGGCGGTGAAGGCGACGTCCGGTCCGGCCGGGACGGCTTCCGGCTCCACGATCTCCTCGGCCGCATCGTCCTCGAGAGCGATCCCGGGGGGCAGGTCGTCGGCAGCGCCGCGCGTCTTGTGTTTTTGCTCTGCGGGACTCATTCCACCATGCCTGTCACATCGGGCGTCTGCCACGCAAGATGCTGGCCGCCGTCGAGCGCGATCATCTGGCCGGTGACCGAGCGCGCTTGCCAGAGATAGCGGATGGTAGCGCCGAATTCGGTCAAATCCGGGCCACGCTTGAGGATCAGCCCGTCGAGCTGCGCGGCGAAATCATCATCGTCCTGGCGGACACTCTTCAGCGTCGGGCCGGGGCCGATGGCGTTGACGCGGATGCGAGGCCCGAGCGCCTGCGCCAGCATCTCGGTTTGCGTCCACAGCGCCGACTTCGACAGCGCATAGGAGAAATAGCGCGGCGTCGGGCGCCAGACGCGCTGGTCGATGATGTTGACGATCAGGCCCTCCTCGCCTTCCGGCAGGGCGCGGGCGAAATTCTGCGCCAGCAGCGCCGGCGTCTTCACATGGATGGCGAAGTGGCGGTCCCAAGCCTGCCAATCGAAATCCTCGACACTGTCGTCGACGAAAAGCGAGGCATTGTTGACGAGCAGCGTGACGGGGCCAAGCGCCGCCTCGGCGCGGCCGACGAGATCGCCGACCGCATCCATGTCGGTGAGGTCGGCGGCGACGACCGCGGCGCGGCCGCCCTTGCCCCTTATCTGTTCCGCCAGCGCCTCGGCCTCGGCGCCCGAACGGTTGGCGTGGATGGCGACCGCGAAGCCGTGTGCCGCCAGATCCTCGACGATCGCCTTGCCGATCCGTTTTGCGCCACCGGTCACCAGCGCCGTCGCGGTCTTGGTCATCTGTCAATCCTCAATCGGCGCCTCGATTCCACCAGCCGGCACATTATGACCGGCCGAGGGGTTAAACGCCGTTTCCACCTGGGGCGGGAATGTGGCGAAGCGGACTCGCCGCAACCTTTGCGTGATCCGGATTCGCGCCGGCAGGATCGCAATATAGGATGCTCGACTCCTTGTACCAAGCCGCGTGCAGCGCAGCATGGAACCGCTGCTGACATTTCGCTGTTGCGAAGATGCAACGTCACGGTTCAGCCTCATTCGCGCCGGGGAATGACCCAAGTTCAGGTTCGCTTCAGCCGCATTTCGACACGACATTCGGAACCGTTGAGCGCCGGGTCCGTTTATCCCCCCGGACGGGTCTTGGGGTGCTCATGAACAACAAGCCTACGTGTCCTGTGGCTTAAGGAGTAAAGAACAATGCAAGCCAATCTCAAATTCGCACGGCCGCTGGCTGTTGCCCTCGGGCTCTTCGCCCTCGGCGGTACCGCTTACGCAGCCGACGTCGTCTCTGAAGAGCCGCCGGCGCCCGCTCCGGTTGCCGAACTCCCCGTCGCTTCCTGGGCCGGTCCGTATCTCGGTCTGAGCGCCGGCTACGGCTTTAGCGGCCATGCCGACGTTTCCGGCGGTCCCGACATCAAGACCAAGGGCTTTGTCGGCGGCGTCTTCGGCGGCTACCAGTGGCAGCAGGAGAACTTCGTGTATGGTGCTGAAGCCGATCTCGGCTACAACGGCGTCAAGGGTTCCAGCGCCGGCGTCGAAGCCAAGGGCGGCCTGGACGGCTCGCTGCGCGCTCGCCTCGGTTATTCCGTGACTCCGGAAATCCTGCTCTACGGCACCGGCGGTCTTGCGGCCAAGAACCAGAAGATCGACGACGGCGTCTCCAGCGACAGCAAGGCGATGCTCGGCTGGACGGCTGGTGTCGGCACCGACATCAAGATCACGGACAACGTGTTCGGCCGTGTCGAGTACCGCTACACCGACTACGGCGACAAGGACTTCGACAATGTCGGCAACGTCAAGTCGAAGGACAACCGCGTCACCTTCGGCGTCGGTATGAAGTTCTAAGTCGTCGAAGCCACGACACGAAAAAGCCGGGCCTCGCGCCCGGCTTTTTTTGTGCCTGCACTTGAACGGATGCGGTCCCCGCACCTATCAGCTTGTCAGGTGCCTGGTCGATCGGCTGGCTTTTCCTGGAAGCCGTCATGGGCGGGTATCGATGTCAGCCGATCGAGCCATTTCATCCGCGAACGCGTCAAGACCTGCGCATCGGGCTGGTTGTCGTCCGGATTGGTCATGGTGGCGGCGTGAACGTGAATCTCGCGAGGCCATCTGTCGGAGCGGAAATAGAGCCTCGTACCGCAGGCCGGACAGAACCCGCGAAAGGTGTTCGGGCTGCTTTCAAAGTGCATGATCTCGCCGGTCCAACTCACCTGCTCCGGACGCATGCCCAGGAAGGCCGTCAGCGGGGCGGACGTGGCGCGCCGACAATCGGCGCAGTGACAGACCAGATTGCGGGTGATGACCCCGGAATAGGTCCAGGTGACCGCTTCGCACATGCAACGTCCCGTCAGAAACGCCATCGCAATCCTCCCGCCGGCCGCGTTGCCGAGCCGGTTCACGACACCAGTCGATGCAGCCCAAGATAGGCT
>NZ_RZOS01000461.1:0-4293 GCF_004022605.1 Mesorhizobium sp. M4B.F.Ca.ET.089.01.1.1 | reverse complement strand
GCGTCGGAAAGCGGCAAGCCGGTCTGGGTGTCGGGGACGCTCGCCGACCACGGCACGCCGCGCCTGCGCAGCGGCGAGACGATCGCCGCGGCGTCGAGCGCGCTCGGCGACCTGCCGGTCGCTGCCAGGCTGGTCAATTGCTGTCGGCCGGAAGCCGTGAGCGCCGCACTGCCCGAGCTGATCGCGCTCGGCGGACCGGTCGGCGCCTACGCCAACGGCTTCACCTCGATCGAGGCGCTGAAGCATGGCGGCACGGTCGACGTGCTGCATGCCCGCCACGACCTCGACCCGCAGGCCTATGCCGACCAGGCCATCGGCTGGGTCGAGGCCGGCGCCCTCATCGTCGGCGGTTGTTGCGAGGTTGGCCCCGCCCACATCGCCGCCCTGCGCGACCGGCTCGATGAGGCCGGCCACCGGATTTCGGGAGTTCAATGATGCCCAGACCCTCATCGCGCATCGCCGGCATCGTGCCTTCGGGCAAGGACGGCTGGGAGGTGCATTTCGCCGCCTGGACCCGCAAGCAGGCCGGCGAGGACATTATCATGCTGTCGGTCGGCGACCATGATTTCGACACGCCCTCGCAGACGATCGAAGCCTGCGTCAGCGCCGTTCGCGCCAGCAACCACCACTACACGCCGCTGCCCGGCCTGCCGCGACTGCGCAAGGCGATGGCGGCGGCTTCGACCGCTTGCACCGGCGTCCTGACGGAACCCGACCAGGTCATTGCCACGCAGGGCGGACAGGCGGCTCTCTACGCCGCCGTGCAGGCCGTGCTCGATCCCGGTGACCATGCCATCGTCGTCGCGCCCTACTACGCCACCTACCCCAACACGTTCAGTGCGGCGGGCGCCGAATTCACCGTGGTCGAAACCCCGGCCGAGATCGGCTTCCACCCGCGGGCCGACATGATCCGCGAGGCGCTCAAACCCAACACCCGCGCCATCCTCATCAACACACCGAACAACCCGACCGGCGCCGTGTATTCGCGCGAGCGGCTGGAGGAACTGGCGCAAGTTTGCCGCGAGCATGACCTCTGGCTGCTCTCCGACGAGGTCTACTGGACGCTCGGCGGCGGCGAGCACATCTCGCCGCGCTCGCTGCCCGGCATGGCCGAGCGCACGCTGGTCATCAATTCGATGTCGAAGAGCCACGGCATGACCGGCTGGCGCATGGGCTGGCTGACCGGCCCAAGCGAGATGATCACGCTGCTCATCAACCTCAATTTGGTGACAACCTACGGCCTGCCGGCCTTCATCTCGATCGCCTGCGCCGAGGCGCTTGAAAACCACTACGGCGTCAAGGAGATCGCCGAGCGTTACGCGGGGCGGCGCACGCTGTTCCTCGAAGCGATCCGCGGCATAAACGATGTCACCGTGCGCGGCTCCGAAGGCGGCATGTATGTGATGCTCGATATCTCGGCCGTCGAACGCGACGACGAGAAATTCGCCTGGGCGCTGCTCGACAAGGAAAAGGTCGGCGTCATGCCGGGCTCGAGTTTCGGCGAGGCCGCCGCCGGACATATCCGCATCAGCCTCTGCCAGCCGGAGCCCATCCTCAAGGAAGCAGCGCTTCGCCTGCGCCGCTTCGCTTCCGCTTACCGCCGCGAGGCCGCATGACCAAGAGCATTCCCAGCAAGGCTCGCGCTGTCATCATTGGCGGCGGCGTCTCCGGCTGCTCGGTCGCCTATCATCTGGCCAAGCTCGGCTGGACCGACATCGTGCTGCTCGAACGCAAGCAGCTCACCTGCGGCACGACCTGGCATGCCGCCGGCCTGATCGGCCAGTTGCGCGCCTCGCAGAACATGACCCGGCTGGCGAAATATTCGGCCGACCTCTACGTCAAGCTCGAAGCCGAGACCGATGTCGGCACCGGTATGCGCCAGGTCGGCTCGATCACCGTGGCGCTGACCGAAGAGCGCAAGCACGAGATCTACCGGCAGGCCTCGCTGGCCCGCGCCTTCGATGTCGATGTCCGCGAGATTTCGCCCAGCGAAGTCAAGCAGATGTATCCGCATCTCAACGTGTCCGATGTCGTCGGCGCGGTGCACCTGCCGCTCGACGGCCAGTGCGACCCCGCCAACATCGCCATGGCGTTGGCCAAGGGCGCGCGCCAGCGCGGCGCGACAGTCATCGAGAACGTCAAGGTGACCAAGGTCCACACCAAGGGAGGCCGCGTCTCCGGCGTGTCGTGGGCACAGGGCGACGAACAGGGCACGATCGAGACCGACATCGTCGTCAACTGCGCCGGGATGTGGGCGCGCGAACTCGGCCGCCAGAACGGCGTCACCATCCCGCTGCACGCCTGCGAGCACTTCTATCTCGTGACTGAGCCGATCCCGGGGCTGACCCGCTTGCCCGTGCTGCGCGTGCCGGACGAGTGCGCCTACTACAAGGAAGATGCCGGCAAGATGATGCTCGGCGCCTTCGAGCCGGTGGCCAAACCCTGGGGCATGGACGGCATTCGCGAGGATTTCTGCTTCGACCAGCTGCCCGAGGACATGGATCATTTCGAGCCGATCCTCGAAATGGGCGTCAACCGCATGCCGATGCTGGGCACCGCCGGCATCCACACCTTCTTCAACGGCCCCGAGAGTTTTACACCCGACGACCGCTACTATCTCGGCGAGGCGCCGGAACTCTCCGGCTACTGGATGGCAACCGGCTACAATTCGATCGGCATCGTCTCCTCCGGCGGCGCCGGCATGGCTTTGGCGCAGTGGATCAACGATGGCGAGGCGCCCTTCGACCTCTGGGAGGTCGACATCCGCCGCGCCCAGCCCTTCCAGAAGAACCGCCGCTATCTCAAGGAGCGCGTCTCCGAAACCCTCGGCCTGCTCTACGCCGACCATTTCCCCTACCGCCAGATGGCGACGTCGCGCGGCATCCGCCGCTCGCCGTTGCATGAGCATCTGAAGGCGCGCGGCGCCGTCTTTGGCGAGGTCGCCGGCTGGGAGCGTGCCAACTGGTTCGCCCGCGACGGCCAGGAGCGCGAGTACCGCTATTCCTGGAAGCGGCAGAACTGGTTCGACAACCAGCGCGAAGAGCATCTGGCGGTCAGGAACGGCGTCGGCCTGTTCGACATGACCTCGTTCGGCAAGATCCGCGTCGAGGGCCGCGACGCCTGTGCCTTCCTGCAAAGGCTCTGCGCCAACGACATGGACGTCGCGCCGGGCAAGATCGTCTACACGCAGATGCTCAACACCAAGGGCGGCATCGAGAGCGACCTCACCGTGTCGCGCCTGTCGGACACAGCCTATTTCCTCGTCGTGCCCGGCGCCACGCTGCAGCGCGACCTCGCCTGGCTGAGAAGGCATGTCGCCGACGAGTTCGTCGTTATCACCGACGTGACGGCAGCCGAGGCCGTGCTCTGCCTGATGGGGCCGGAAGCGCGAAAACTGATCCAGAAGGTGAGCCCCAACGACTTCTCCAACGAGGCCAATCCGTTCGGCACCTTTCAGGAGATCGAGATCGGCATGGGACTGGCCCGCGCCCACCGCGTCACCTATGTCGGCGAGCTCGGCTGGGAGCTTTATGTCTCGACCGAGCAGGCGGCCCACGTCTTCGAGGCGCTCACTGACGCCGGCGCGGAGGGCGGCCTGAAGCTTTGCGGCCTGCACACGCTTGATTCCTGCCGCATCGAGAAGGCCTTCCGCCATTTCGGCCACGACATCACCGACGAGGACAATGTGCTGGAAGCTGGCCTCGGTTTCGCCGTGAAGACGGCCAAGGGCGACTTCATTGGCCGTGATGCCGTGCTGCGGAAGAAGGAAGCCGGGCTGGACCGCCGGCTGCTGCAGTTCCGCCTCAAGGACCCGCAACCCCTGCTCTTCCACAACGAGGCGATCCTGCGCGACGGCAAGATCGTCGGGCCGATCACCTCGGGCAATTACGGCCACCATCTCGGCGGCGCGATCGGGCTGGGCTACGTGCCGTGCAAGGGCGAGAGCGAGGCGGATGTTCTTGCCTCGTCCTACGAGGTGGAGATCGCCGGCGAGCGCTTCGCGGCGGAGGCATCGCTGAAGCCGATGTATGACCCCAAGGCGGAGCGGGTGAAGATGTGATCTCTTCCTTCTCCCCGTTCTACGGGGAGAAGGTGCCCGAAGGGCGGATGAGGGGCAGCGCCAAGTTCTGCCAGTGAAGCGCCGCCCCTCATCTGCCTGCCGGCATCTTTGTAACTTGTCCCTTGCCGACTCTGCTATTGCAGCAGGTGCGGTGGCGGACGAGAGACCGGAGCATCTTTGGGCCTTGAAGCCCGTGGGAGAGCGAGGGTCTTCGTCCGCCGTTCCATCGACCC
>NZ_RZOS01000460.1:0-4297 GCF_004022605.1 Mesorhizobium sp. M4B.F.Ca.ET.089.01.1.1 | reverse complement strand
GGACGCGGGTGGCCTGCACCGCCTCGGCGTCGAGCTCGGCCAGCCGGTTCTTCTGCGCCAGCCGTTGGGCGGCGGCGGTCGGCGCGTCGGCGCTGGCGGTCAAGCCGTCCCAGCGCCACAGCGCGCCGTCGCGGCTGACCAGCCGCTGGCCGGGCGCGAGCAGCGCCTGGAGGCGACGGCCATCGGCGGCCTCGACAATGCCAATCTGCGCCAGCCGGCGGGCAAGCTGGGACGGCGCTCGCACCACGCTGGCAAGGCTCTTCACGCCTTCGGGCAGCGCGGCGTCGCCCGGCTGGACGGCGCTCTCGCCCCAATGCACGGGGGCGCTGCGGTCGAGCGGCACGTCGAGATCCTCACCGAGGGCGGCGCCAAGGGCGGTCTCGTAGCCGCGCTCGACGCTGAGCTGCTCCAGCACGGAGGGGAAAAGATCGCCACTGGCGGCATTCAGAATCTTGGAAAGGGTGCGGGCTTCGGTCTCGATGCGCTGCAACTCAGCCTTGGCGTCCTGTAGCGGCGGACGGGCGGCGCTTTCGGCGCCACGCGCCTCGGCGACCGCCTGCTCGGCCGCAATGGCGCCGGCCTCGCTCTCTTCCAGCCGCGCCGCGGCATCCTCGACCAGCAGCCGCTTCTCGGCCGGATCGGGCAGGCCGGAAATGCGGGCGACGATGTCGGACAGCTCGCGATCGACCTCGGCGAGCTGGCGGGCAAAGCGGTCGCGACGTTCGGCGGTCTCGCGCAAAGTGCGCTCGATCTGATGGCGCGAGGCGGCGGCTTCGGCTCGCTCCGCGGTCAGCGCGGCTAGCTTTGCCTCGCTCTGCGCGAGCGTCGCGCCGGCCTGTTCGAAGGCGGCTCGGGTGGTGGCCTCGCGCTCGGCGGCGCCGGCGTTCTCGGAGTTGAGCGAGGCTTCCTCGGTGCGAAGGCGCTCGAGGATGTCCGCATTGTCGCGCACCATGCGCTCCTCGCGGGCGATGTCGCCGTCGAGCTGCTGCAGCCGGCGCTCAAGCTCGGCCTGGCGGGAGCGGATGCGGCCGGCCTCTTCCTCGATCTGTGTCTTGGCGATCGACAGGCGCTGGAAGGCGGCGGCCGCGGCAGCCTCGGCGTCGCGCAGGTCCGGCAGCCGGTGGGCGCCGATGCCTTGCTCCCTGGCGGCGGCCATCTGCGCGGCGGCGCGATCGCCGACCAGCGTCGTCGCGGCGGCCAGCGCGGAACGCGCCTCGCCTTCCTGGGTCTTGGCCAGCGTCCAGCGCAGATGCAGGAGGGTCGCCTCGGCCTTGCGGATATCGGCCGACAGGTTCTTGAAGCGCGAGGCCTGGCGCGCCTGGCGCTTCAGGCTGTCGATCTGGCTCTCCAACTCGCCGACGACGTCATCCAGCCGTTCGAGGTTCTGCTCGGCGGCCTTCAGCCTGAGCTCGGCCTCGTGGCGGCGCGTGTGCAGGCCGGAAATGCCGGCCGCCTCTTCGAGCAGCGCCCGACGCGCCTGGGGCTTGGCCTGGATCAGCTCGCCGATGCGGCCTTGCCCGACCATCGAGGGCGAGCGCGCGCCGGTCGACTGGTCGGCGAACAGAAGCTGCACGTCCTTGGCGCGGGCTTCCTTGCCGTTGATGCGATAGAGCGAGCCCGCCTCGCGCTCGATGCGGCGCGACACCTGCAATTCATCGGCGTCGTTGAAGGCTGCGGGCGCGGTACGGTCGGTGTTGTCGAGGAAAAGCGTGACTTCGGCGGTATTGCGGGCCGGCCGCGTGCCCGAGCCGGAAAAGATGACGTCGTCCATGCCGGACGCGCGCATGTTCTTGTAGGAGCTTTCGCCCATCACCCAGCGCAGCGCCTCGACAAGGTTCGACTTGCCGCAGCCGTTCGGCCCGACAATGCCGGTAAGCCCGCGTTCGATGACGAACTCGCCGGGCTCGACGAAGGACTTGAAACCGAGGAGGCGAAGGCGCGAAAATTTCATTCGCGCCGCCCCACACTACAGGCGCGCGCGCCGAAGCCGAGCCGCTTCGGCGCGGCCTGGACGTCAGAGCAGAGGGTCGATGATGGCCGACATTTCCTCAATCGACATCGCCCCTTTGTAGGTCTTTCCATTGATGAAGAAGGTCGGCGTCGAGTCGACCTTGAACTCGTCCGCGCCGCGTTTCTGGACTGCTCTCACATCGTCCAGAAGTTTCTGGTCCGTCAAGCAGGCCTCAAAGGACTCCTGTGTAAAACCGGCGAGCTTGGAGATCTGCAGCAGTGCTTCCTTGGTGTTGTTGACGCCGACCCAGCTGGGCTGCTGCTTGAACAGCACGTCGACCATCGGGAAATAGTTATCCTTGGCGCAACGCGCCAGCATGAAGCCGGCCTCGGCGCTCGGGTCGAAGGGAAATTCACGCAGGATGTAGCGCACCTTGCCGCTGTCGATGTACTTGGTCTTCAACTCAGGGAAGGTGGTTTCGTTGAAGTGCGCGCAATGCGGGCAAGTCATCGAGGCATATTCGACGATGGTGACCTTGGCGTCGTCCTTGCCAAGCTGCTTTTCGGGCAGCGCGCCCGGCTTCAGCAGCTGCGCCATGTCGACCGTGCCCTGCGCTTCCGGCACCTTTACGGCCGCCGGCGTTGCCGGCTTGGCGGGCGTCGACGGGTTGGCGGGCTTCACATCGGCGGCCTTTGCGTCCTCGCCCGAGTCGCTGCATGCGGCGATGAGAGCCACCGCCGGAATGGCGGCCAGCGAGGTCAGAAGGTTTCTGCGAGACAAAGGACGGTTCATGCGAATCACCTGATATCGGTTGGATTTTGCAATGCAAAGGCTAGAAAAGGCGAGAGTTGGCGCGAATTAAGGCATCGCCGTCCCCATTCCAATCGCCAAATTTTGGCGTGCGTTCACGAATACGCGAGATTAGCGACAATCCTATGGTCTTTTCTGCCCCAGAATGGTTGCGCCGAGGCGCTCCAGCGAGGCGCGCAGGCCATCGTCCTCGATCTTGCCGACGGTTCGCGAAAGCTTCGCCTTCTCGGCGTCGTTGAGTTGTCTCGGCGCCGGTTTCGGCCGGGCCTTTTCGGACAGCACCGGCTTCTGCACGATCTTGATGCGGCCAATGGCGTTGAAGCCGAGGAAGGCATTGACGCGACTGATGATTTCGCCTGCCTCGTGCTGCAGGTGGAGCGCCGCCATGCCCTCGCACGCGATGATCAGCAGTGCCGGCTCGAACGGATCGTCCTCATGCAGGCGGCGCGGCCATTGGATCTTTTCCGGGCGAGAGCGGCCGGCTAGCCGGGGCCCGGCGATCTCCTCCCAGGACTGCACCAGCCCGATCGAGATGCCGGCCCGTTTCTTCAGCACTGGATCGAGGATCTCGGTTGCGAGATCGCTCACCGGGACGGGATTGCCGTAGGGCCTTTTCCCTGCCATGTGCGTTCTCCAATCCCCGAGCTCACCCGATCAATGGCATCGCACGACCAGACCCGCAAGGCCGCATCCGGCGAAAGCAGCGAAGCCGTTTCAGTCGCCTCCCGCCTGCTTGACTGGTACGACGCGCATCACCGCGACCTGCCGTGGCGCGTCCCGCCCAAGGCGCTGGCGGGCGGCGCAAGGCCAGACCCCTACCGGGTTTGGCTGTCGGAAGTGATGCTGCAGCAGACCACGGTCGAAGCTGTCAAAGCCTATTTTCGCGCCTTCTTGGAAAAATGGCCTGACGTCGGGGCGCTGGCGGCGGCGCCCGCCGAGGACGTCATGAAGGCCTGGGCCGGGCTCGGCTACTATTCGCGGGCGCGCAACCTCAAGGCCTGCGCCGATCTGGTCGCTCAGCGCGGCGGCCGCTTTCCGGGCACCGAGGCCGGCCTCAGGGAGTTGCCGGGGATCGGCGCCTACACGGCGGCGGCGATCTCGGCCATCGCCTTCGACCGGCCGGCGGCCGTCGTCGACGGCAATGTCGAGCGGGTTGTGTCCAGGCTGAATTCGATCGCGACGCCGCTCAGCGAGGCCAAGCCCGAGATCCGCGCGCTGGTCGAGCGGATGGTTCCGACAAGGCGGCCGGGCGATTTCGCCCAGGCGATGATGGATCTCGGCGCCACGATCTGCACGCCGCGGCGGCCGCGCTGCATGCTGTGCCCGCTGCGCGCGGATTGCAGCGCCATTGTCTCGGGCGATCCCGAGCGCTTCCCCGTCCGCCTGCCCAAGGACGACAAGCCGCTCAGACGGGGTGCGGCCTTCGTGGCCCAGCGCAGTGATGGCGCCATCCTGCTTCGCAAGCGCCCGGAAAAGGGCCTGCTCGGCGGCATGACCGAAGTGCCGACGACGGCGTGGAGCGCAAGGGTGGACGGC
>NZ_RZOS01000045.1:0-23217 GCF_004022605.1 Mesorhizobium sp. M4B.F.Ca.ET.089.01.1.1 | reverse complement strand
GTTCAGCCAGCGCCCGGGGGTCCGAGGCCGAGGTCGCCGAGACGCTCGCCACCCGCTGGCCGACGAAGACGCGCAGCGAGACATCCTCGCTCTCCGACGATTCGGTGCCCTCGACCTTGCTCAGCCGCACCGAAACGCCCGCCGAGCGACCACGCACCGCGACAGCGTCGGCGGCATCGGCGCCGGCGCGCCTTGCAGCCTCGACCAGGGCCGCGACGCGGTCGGTCAGTTTTGCTGCGTCGAGCTTGTCGGTCATGCACTTGATCCTGTTTCTTCGCCGTGGTTGGGAAGCTGCCGCACCATCTATTGTTCCCCTGCCGCTTGTGCAATGGCGGAAGGACAATCAGAGTGCCGCGACCAAATCGCGCCCGGACCGGCCGAAACCACCGCCCAATGCATCGCCAAACTGCCAGGAGCCTTCGCCATGACGCCTTTCCATCTCGCCTTTCCGGTGCGTGATCTCGATGAAACCCGCGCTTTCTATGGCGAGGTGCTGGGCTGCGCCATCGGTCGCTCCTCGGCGAGCTGGGTGGATTTCGATCTCTTCGGCCACCAAATGTCGGCGCATTTGCGGCCGCAGGCATCAGTGGCGGCGCACGAGGGCAAGGTCGACGGTGTCGCGGTGCCGATTCCGCATTTCGGCGCGGTGCTGCTGATGGACGAATGGGAGCGGCTGGCAGCCAGGCTGGAAGCGCGATTCGACATAGACTGGCTGGAGCGCCCGATGGTGCGCTTCAAGGGCGAGCCCGGCGAGCAGGCGACGCTGTTCATCCGCGACCCCTCCGGCAATGCCCTGGAATTCAAGGGCTTCCGTTCGCTGGAGCAGATCTTCGCGCATTGAGCCGATCGGGCCACGCCACAAGCTGAGCCGCGCTGCTACTTCGCGCCCGTCTCGTACTGGCCGGCGATGAAGATTTCGAGGAAGCGCCGCCCGTCGCGGCGGGAGGCCTCCTGACCGGCGTCGTAATTGGCCATCGCCGTTTGCCTTTGCCTGAAGATGTCGTAGGCGCGGCGGGCGAGCGGCATGGCGGCTTCATGGCCGTTGGTCTTGGTGACAATCATGCGCACCGCCGTGGCCAGGACATATTCGGTCACTTGCGGATCGTCCCGCGCGACGTCCGCCGCGGCGGTGGCGGCTTGCAGCAGATCGCGCACCGCGGGCCCGTCGGGGGCACCGTCGCCGCGCGCCAGCACCGCGATCGCGACATAGAAGCGCGACAGCGCCGCGTTGACCGCATCGCCCGACAGGGCCGCATCCGCCTCGCTCTTCCTGAAGGTCTCCTCGGCGCGCCGGTAGTCGCCGCTGCTGAAGGCAAGTCCGGCCTGCTGCGACAGCAGCGCAAAGCGCTGTTCCGGCGTCGCCGCGAAATCGCTGGCTATGTCGATGGCGGCCGCGGCCGCCTGCCGGTCGCCGGTCGCCACGGCTGCAGCGGCGAGACGGCTGAAGACGCTCCAGGTCAAACGCCGCCAGCCAGCGTCGGTCAGCGCGAGATCGCGCAGCTTCGGCTTCGACTGGCCATCCCAAGGCGAGGCGACGAGCAGATCGGCGGCGCGGCGCAGCGCCGTCACAGCCAGAGTATTGCGCCCCTCGAAAGCATAGGCGGTGCCGGAGATCGACTGGCAGTGGGCGTTCTGGAAATCGACATCATCCCCGGCAAGACCGGTATCGCCCGGCAGCATGGCCCGCGATGCGAAGGTCAGAGCGAGTTCGGTATTGCCGGCGGCCAGCGCCTGGTCGGCCTTCCCGGCAAGATCGAGCGCCAGCTCGGCAGCCGACGGCAGAGCCTGCCCGGCATCGGCGCCGGTGGCGCTCTTCGCCCACGACCGGGCTTGGTCCTCCAGTTGCTTGCGCTGCGCCTCGCCGAAGCGCTCGCCCATCCACAGCGCGGTGATGGTCATGGTCTCGATCGCTTCCTTGTAGCGGCCGAGATCGGCCAGCGCATAGGCGCGCGACACCAGCAGCGAATTCTTCATGTCGGCGTCGGGCTGCTGCGCGCCGAGCAGCAGCGACAGGCCTTCGTCCGCCAGTTGCAGCGCGAACGCCGGGTTGCCGTCGAAGCGGGTGGTGTCGGCATACATGGCGTAGATGATCGCAAAGTCGGGCGTGAGCTCGCCCCTGCGGCGGGCGTCGCGCAGCGCCTCGCTGAACATGCCGCGCACTTCGGGGTAGCTGTCGTTCTTGCGGTAGGCCTCGGCGGCCTTCTCGGCCACGGCGGACGGATCGATGCGGTCGGCCAGGGCGACACCTGCCTGGAGAGACAGCAGCGACGCAGCGATGAAGCGCAGAACCGTCTTCAATAGCCGCCCTCCCCGACAAGGACGAAGGGCGCCCAGGCGGACGGGTGCGCAAGCGAGGGATCATCCTTGTCCTGCATGATGTCGAGCATGGCGAGGCGGAGCGCCTCGGCTCGGCGGAGCCTTGAGCCGCTGCCCAGCGCCGCAAGCGTCTGCGTGGTCAGACGTGCGGCGGCATCGTCGCGGACCGGCCAGTGGGAGACAAGGATCGCCCGCGCTCCGGCGTAGAGGAAGGCGCGCGCCAGGCCGGACAGGCCCTCGGCGTCAGGCCGGCCGTCACCGCCGGCGGTGTTGCAGGCCGAGAGGAGACCCATTGCGCCGACAGCTTGAGCTCCGCCACTTCGGAGGAGGTCAGCAGGCCGTCATCCCGCGCGGTGGCGACTTGCGGCGGGGTCAGCACCAGGGCTGGCTCGGCCAGACCGCGCAGGTCGCCGGAGAGCAGGCCATGAGTGGCGAAAGCCAGCACGTCCGTCGTCGACAGGTCCGTCTGCTTGACGATGGTTTCGCTCGCCCTCGCGCCGACAAAGAGGTCCGTTTCCGGCGCGCCGAGAATGGCGGCGAGCTTGCGCAACTCCGGGCCGGTCTCTGGCAGCGGCGGCAGGTCGCGCACTGCGTCGACATTGGCGAGGCTGCCGCGAAAGAAACTTGCGGGAGGGGCGGAAGCGACCTCGACCGTCTCGCCGCCCAGCACAGGCGCGCCGAAGCCGCGAAAGGCGATGCGCTTTTCGCCGCCGCGCGGCGGCGGGTATTTGCGGATGACGGCCAGGCTGTCGACGGACGGCACGGTGGTGAAGGCATAGTGCCTCGCCAGCCAGTCGGTCCGGCGCAGCTCCTCCGGGTCGGTGTCTTCACCGGTGGGAGCCGAGGCGACGAGTACCGACAAGGGAAGGCCGGCCAGCGGACCGTCACTGACGACGAAGACGTGGCGCGCGGCCTTCAGCGCCGGCTCGACCGGTCGGACCAGCTCGCCATAGAGGATGCTGGCCGTCGTGCGATCGAAGGGCGCGACGCGCGGCTTGTCCATGCCGGGGACCAGTGTCCTGGCGCCGCGCGCGGCCGCCGCCGGATCGAGCTCGGCCCGCAACCTGGCGATGTCGCCGCCGAGGATCTCCGCACCATAGCCGGTTTCGGTCCAGGCGGTGTCATGCTTGCCGATCGCCCAGACGAAGATGTGATCCTGCCCGGCAAGCATCAGCAGCAGGCCCTCGTCCTCATCGAGCAAGGCCTGCACGTCGGCCACCGACAGCGGTTTGGGATGGGCAAGGTCGGCATAGCGCGGGAAGGACTGCGCCAGCGTGGCGTCGACGCCAACCAGTTCGGCGCGCAGCGAATCGATCTCGCCGCGCAGGCGCACCAGCGCGTCGGCGCCGCTCGCACCGGCAGAAGTCGCCTGCCCCAGCGCCTTTTCCTTCCCGCTGATCATGGCCACGATATCCTGGCGCTGGCGCACAATGCCCGCCAGCTCCGGCGAGCCGGCAGCGGCGCGCAGGCCAAGCTGCTGCAACGCGTTGCCAGCTGAGGACAGCAGCGCCCATTGCGCGGCCTCGAACGCATCCTCAAGGTGGCGGTCGGCCGCCGGCGCGACTGCCGGGGCGCCGACGGACGCCAGCCCGGCCACCAGAAGACAGATGCGCGCCAGGCGCCAAGGCGCCCGCGGCGATTTCAATTCAGCCAGCCCCAATGACAACCCCTGCCCGCCGATCGCCACGCCGGAATACGCCGCGATCGCGCCATCATTGTGATGGGGAGGATTGAATGCAAGGGGGCGGAGCGTTGGCCTCTATCAGGCGCTGAAGCGATCGGCGGCAAAAGGACTCAGCCGAGAGGCATCCGCCGTGCCGCCGATCAGTGCCGCAACCAAACGTGCCGTGATCGGCGCCAAGGTCAGGCCGAGATGACCGTGGCCGAAGGCGTGGATCACCCTGGAACTGCCGCGCGAACGGCCGATGACCGGCCGGGAATCGGGCAGTGACGGACGAAAACCCATCCATTCGGACGAGCTTTGGCCAAGGTTGGGGAAGAACTGCCTGACGCCGCGATCGAGCAGCGCCAGCCGGCGCGGATTTGGCGGCGCGGCAAGCCCGCCGAGCTCGACCGTGCCAGCGACCCGCAGCCGGCCAGCCATCGGCGTCATGTAGAAACCGAGATCGACAGGACAGACCGGGCGATTGAGCGGCGGAGCATCTGTGGGGAATTCGAGATGGTAGCCACGCTCGGTGTCGAGAGGGATTTTGTCGCCGGCCTGCGCTGCCAGGATGCGCGAACGAGCGCCGGCGGCGATTACCACCGTGCCCGCCTTGATTTGAATATCGGGACCGCTCAGCCTGATACCGCCTCCCTCGGGCTGCAACCCGGTGACCTCAGCCTTGGCCCTCATCGCCCCGCGCGTGGTCGCGGCATCGAGCAATCGGCGCATCAGCGTCCCGGGATCGGTGACGTTCATCGAGTCCGGGAAATAGAGGCCCCGCGCTCCCGTCGCCGGAAGGCCGGGCTCCAGCGCGGCCACCCCTTCCGCATCCAGCACCTGCTGATGAACGCCAAACCCGGCGCGCAGCGCCCTGCCCCCGGCACCAGCGGCGAAATCGCTTTCGCGTCGATAGAGATAGAGGCAGCCTTTGCGGCGTAAGAGGTCCTGCAGGCCCGCCTCCTGCACCATCTCCTCCCAGGCCGGCAAGGCTTCCGCCAGCAACCCGGCGAGCGCCACTGCATTGGCGCGGGTGGCCGCCGGAAGCGATTGCCTGACAAAGCGCACCAGCCATGGCGCCAACTGGAAAAGTGCTGCCCAGCGCATCGAAAACGGACTGTCCGGATCGAGCAGCAGTTTCGGCAAGGCGCGCAGGACGGCCGGATTGCCCACGGGCATGCAGGCGTATTCGGCGAGCGTCCCGGCATTGCCGAACGAGGCGCCCGAGCCCGGCTCGTTGGGATCGATCAGCAGGACCTCACGGCCTTCGCCAGCAAGCCGCAACGCTGTCGCCAGCCCGACGACACCGGCGCCAATGATGGCGATCTCGACTGTCCTGGACGCTGCCACCGATGACCTACACAAAACCCGGCAGTTGCAGATGACCGGCCGCGAGCAACTCGGCCATTGTGCTGAGCGCCGTGCGCAGATCCTCCTGCGAACGTGCCGCGCCGACATTGATGCGCACGCCGTGCTGGACCGGTTCGCGGCCGACCGCGAAGGCATCGCCGGGCAGCACGGCGACGCCGCGTTCCAGGCAAGTGCGGGCAAAGCCCGCGCCGCGCCAGGGTTCAGGCAGGCGCAGCCAGGCATGGGTCGACGTCGGATGCGCCTGGATATCGAAGCGGCCGAGGATTTCGCTGAGGATGGCCTGACGCTGGCGCAGCTCCTGTTTCTGGATCTCGATGATGCGGGCGGCCGAGCCTTCCTCGATCAGCCTTGCGCCGATCAGCGCCGTCAGCGGGCTGATGCTCCAGCAGTTGATGCGCAGCGCCGCCGCTACCTGGCCGGCGATGGGGCGCGGGGCGATGACGAAGCCCAGGCGCAGGCCTGGCGCCAGGCATTTCGACAGCGCGCCGAGATGGATCGTCAGCTCCGGCTCGAGACTGGCGAAGGATGGCGGC
The DNA here is from genome assembly GCF_004022605.1 of Mesorhizobium sp. M4B.F.Ca.ET.089.01.1.1. Lineage (NCBI taxonomy): Bacteria > Pseudomonadati > Pseudomonadota > Alphaproteobacteria > Hyphomicrobiales > Phyllobacteriaceae > Mesorhizobium > Mesorhizobium sp. M4B.F.Ca.ET.089.01.1.1. The sequence continues at coordinate 17,334 of NZ_RZOS01000045.1, read as the reverse complement.
GGATCGTCGGCAAGCGGCCGATAGACGTCGTCCTCGATGATCAGCACGTTGTGGCGCCTGGCGACCGCGGCGAGATCGCGCCGGCGTTCCTCGCTCAGCGTGATCGTCGTCGGATTGTGCAGCGTCGGCACTAGGAAGACGGCGCGCGGGCGCAGTTGCGCGCAGGCGGCGTCGAAAGCGTCGGGACGCATGCCGCCGCGGTCCATGGCGATGCCCCTGAGGTCCAGCCCGTGCACGCGGCACAGCGCATTGATGCCCTGGTAGGTCACCTCGTCGGCCAACACCACCTCGCCTTGCCGGGTGACGGCGCCGAGCAGGCAGTCCAGGCCATGCTGGGCCCCGGCAGCCAGCACGACGCGGCCGGGGTCGCCATCGCCGGCAACGGATGTGAACCAGTCGGCCACCGCCACTCGCGCCCAGAGCGGTCCTTCCGGTGGATGGTAATCCTGCAGCGCGGTGTAGTGTCGGTCCTTGGACAGGCGCGGCAAGAGTGCTGCTACCGCATCGAGATAGGCCGATGTGGCGGGCCGGTTTACGGAAAGGTCGATGATGCCGCTCTGGTCGCTCGGCGCCGACACGAAGCCCGGTTTTTCGCCGGCGTCACGGGCGGCGACCGTCGTGCCGCGCCCGGGCCGCGCTTCGAGCAGCCCCTGCTCCTGAAGGGTCGACAAGGCCCGCGTGACGGTCGTGACATTGATGCCCAGCGCCCGCGCGATCTCGCGCTGCGGCGGCAACCGGTCACCGACAGCGAGCGTGCCGGCGGCGATGCGTTCGGCGATCGCATCGGCAAGACGGCGGTAGACCGGACTTTCGTCGTCGGCGAGGCGAAGATCTTGGAGCATACGGGATTCGACTACGGCTGATGTCTCACTGTTGGCGCATCTAGCATAAGACAATACTCCGTACAATAGAGCTTGTCTGACGCACAATCGCAAGACGCCCTGCCAGAAATCTCACACAATTCGTTAAAAATCGGCTTGACGGACAAAGTTGTCTGCATCTATGGTCGATTTCAGGTTAATTGTGTGACCATACAAGTCGCACGACCTGCCGGGCAGCAGGCCGGTTTCCGGGAGGACGAGGCATGGATCGCAAGCCGCATCTCAGCCGCATCAAGGATTGCGGACTATGAGCGCCCGCCAGGCCGCATTGCCGGCCGCGGCGGCCACGATCGCGCCCGCCACGCAAGCAGATCCCGTCGGCAAGGGTTTCGTCGAATTCGCCGATGTCGAAAAATCCTACGACGGACGGACCTTCGCGGTGACGCGGATGAACCTCACCGTTGCGCGCGGCGAATTCCTGACGCTGCTTGGTCCTTCCGGCTCCGGCAAGACAACGACACTCAACATGCTTGCCGGCTTCGAGCGGCCGACGCATGGCACGATCACGCTTGAAGGCCAGCCGGTCGACCGCTTGCCGCCCTATCAGCGCAACATCGGCATGGTGTTCCAGAACTACGCGCTGTTCCCGCATATGACGGTCGAGGAGAACGTCGGCTTCCCGCTCTCGGTCCGGCAGGTCGACAAGGCCGATATCGCGTCCAGGGTAGCGAGCGCACTCGACATGGTGCGGCTCAGGCAATTTGGCGACCGCAGGCCGACCCAGCTTTCCGGCGGCCAGCAGCAGCGCGTGGCGCTTGCCCGCGCCCTGGTGTTCAAGCCGAGCCTGGTGCTCATGGACGAGCCGCTCGGCGCGCTCGACAAGAAGCTGCGCGAACACATGCAGCTCGAGATCAAACAAATCCACACCATGCTCGGCGTCACCATTGTCTACGTCACGCATGACCAGAGCGAGGCACTGACGATGTCGGACCGCGTCGCTGTCTTCAACAATGGCGGCATCGTCCAGCTCGGTTCGCCCGACGATCTCTACAACGCGCCGCAGAGCTCTTTCGTGGCGAGCTTCATCGGCGAGAACAACACGCTCGAAGGCGTGGTCGATCGCGTCTCCGGCGCAGAATGCCGCGTCAGGCTGAATGGCGGCGGCGAGCTTACCGCACTCGCCATCGGCGTCGCGCAGGGCGCTCCCTGCCACGTCGCCATCCGCCCGGAGCGGCTGACCCTGACGCCGACGGCGGCCGGCGGCAATGCCCTGCCCGCCACTGTGGACGGGCGTATCTATCTCGGCGACCACCTGCGCCTTTTGGCCAGGCTCGCCAGCGACCAGGTGCTGACCGTCAAGGTCGGCCCCGAATCGACGATGGCAAACGGCGAGACCGTGACGGTCTCCTGCGCGTCCAATGATTGCCGCGCCTTTCCGGCCGATGCCGGATCGGGCGGTGCCATTCCAAAACAGGGGAAAACGAAATGACACTCATGAGGAAGACTCTTCTCGCGCTCGCGGCCGCCACGGCCTCGATGACCATCGCCGGCGCCGCCTTCACCGACGAGCTGTCGATCATGGCGAGCGGCGGCGCCTGGCAGGACGCGCAACGCAAGGCCTGGTTCGAACCTTTCAGCAAGGAGACAGGCGCCAAGATCCTCGAGCAGGAGTATCTCGGCGATCTCGGCAAGGTCAAAGCGATGGTCGAGACCGGCAACGTGCCGATCGACCTGGTGACGGTCGAGACGGCGACCGTGCTGCAGGGTTGCGACGCCGGTATCCTCGAACGCCTCGACTATTCCAAGATCGGGCCGCGCGACAAGTTCATCGAAGGCTCGGCGCTCGATTGCGGTGTCGGTCTCGACGCTTACGGCGACATCCTCGCCTACGATCCGACCGTGCTGAAAGAAGCGCCAACCTCGGTTCTCGACCTGTTCGACACGACCAAATTCCCCGGCAAGCGCGCCATGCGCAAGTTCCCGGCGCAGAACCTCGAATGGGCGCTGATGGCAGACGGCGTGGCGCCGGCAGACGTCTACAAGGTGCTGGCCACGCCGGAGGGCGTCGACCGTGCCTTCAAGAAGCTCGACACGATCAAGAAGGACATCGTCTGGTGGGATGCCGGCGCGCAGCCGGCGCAGCTTCTGGCTTCCCAGGAAGTGGTGATGACCACCGCCTGGAACGGCCGCATCCAGAACGCCATCGACAACGACAAGAAGCCATTCAAGATCGTCTGGAACAACCAGATCCTCGAATACGACATGATCTCCATTCCAAAGGGCGCCAGGAATCCGGAGCTGGCCTACAAATACCTCGCCTATATCAGCCAGCCGGAAAACAACGCCAAGCTCGCCAGCTACATCACCTATGGGCCGGTGCGCACCGACGCGGCGTCCTTCGTCGCTCCCGACGCGCTGCCGAAACTGCCGAACGCTCCGGATCACTTGAGCGGCGCCTATCTGGTTGCCGACACCGAGTTCTGGGGCGACTATGGCGAGGACCTCGTCAAGCGCTTCAACGCCTGGCTTGCGCAGTAGGCGAGAGATGTCGGCGCTCCAGCCCAGCGAACTCGACCGGCCCGCGCTGGCCCGCGGCCGGTCAGCCGCCGACGCCGACCTGAAATCGGTGTCGGCGGCGCTCCGGCGCGCCGAATTCGGCGACCGGCTGCGCACGCTGCTGCTGGCGGCGCCTTTGCTCATCCTCCTGGGGCTGAGCTTCGGCATCCCAATCGTGCTCCTGCTGTCGCGCGCCGTCTATGATCCGACAATCGCAGATGCTTTGCCCAAGACGACCGTGGCCCTGGGCGGCTGGAACGGCCAGGGCCTGCCGGGTGACGATGCCTTCGCGGCGCTCGCGGCGGACCTCAAGGACAATCAGGCCAAGGGCACGGCCTATGAGCTGGCAAAAAGCCTCAACGCCCGCCTGCCCGGCGCGCGCAGCCAGGTGCTGAAGACGGCGCGCAAGCTCGAAAGCGCCGACGGCCAGGCCGCGCTCGACGCCGTGAAATCGCTGCCGTTCTGGTCAGCGCCGTCGACCTGGCCGACGATCCGGAACGGCACTCACAGCCTCACCTCGTTCTATCTGCTCAGCGCCCTCGACCTGCGCTGGAATGCCGATGGCAGCATCGAGCGGGTGCCGCCGGAGCAGGCGATTTTCGTGCAGGTGTTCCTGCGAACCTTCTTCGTCGCCGCCGCGGTGACGCTGGCCACGCTGCTGCTGGGGTTTCCGCTGGCCTATCTCATCGCCAGCGTACCGAAGGGGCTGGCGGCCATCCTGATCGTTGCGGTGCTTTTGCCGTTCTGGACTTCGATCCTGGTGCGCACAGCCGCGTGGACGGTCCTTTTGCAGAAATTCGGGCTGGTCAATGACTTCCTGCTCTTTATCGGCGTCGCAAGCGAACGGCTCGACCTGATGTACAGCCGTATCGGCCTGATCATAGCCATGACCCATATCCAGCTGCCGTTCACGCTACTGCCGATCTACAGCGTCATGCGCACGATCCCGCCCTCGCAGATGAAGGCCGCCTATTCGCTCGGCGCCAAGCCCTTCACTGCCTTCCGCCGCGTCTACATTCCGCAGGTGTTTCCGGGCGTCATGGCCGGCTGCCTGCTCACCTTCATCTTGTGCCTGGGCTACTACATCACGCCGGCGCTGATCGGCGGCGCCAGCGACCAGCTGATCAGCAATTTCATCGCCAACTACGTCAATGTCGAATTGAACTGGGAGATGGCGGCGGCGCTGAGCTTCATCCTGCTCGTCTTCACGCTGGCGCTGTTCGGCATCTTCGCCCGCATCCTCGGCCTCGACCGCCTAAAGCTGGTGTAGCCCATGCTGTTGTCTCCCTACCCCACAACCGGCGAACGCATCCGCATCACCCTGCTGTGGATCTGGTGCGGGCTCGTCATCCTGTTCCTGCTGGTGCCGATCCTCATTCCGGTGCCGCTCTCCTTCAACAGCGGCGCCTTCTTCATCTTCCCGCTGGAAGGCATCTCGACGCGCTGGTACGAGGTGGTGCTCGGCACCCAGCGCTGGCAGTCGGCGATCGGCAACAGCCTGATCGTCGCCTTCGGCACGACGCTGATCGCAACCACGCTCGGCACGCTGACGGCAATCGCGCTCTCGGACGAGAAATTCCCGGGGCGCCGCATCGTCATGCCGCTGCTTCTGTCGCCACTGATCGTGCCGGTGGTGATCACCGCCGTCGGCTCGTACCTGTTCTATGCGCGCATCGGCCTTGCCAGCACCTATGCCGGCATTATTCTCGCGCATACCGCGCTCGCCAGTCCCTTTGTCGTAGTGACGGTGGGCGCGAGCCTTACTGGCTTCGACCGCAATCTGATGCGCGCCGCCGCGATCTCGGGCGCTAAGCCGCTGACTTCGTTCTTCCGGGTGATGTTGCCGCTGATCCTGCCCGGCGTGCTCTCTGGCGCGGCCTTCGCCTTCGTCACTTCCTTCGACGAGGTCGTGGTCGTGCAGTTCCTGGCCAGCGCCGGCCAGCGCACCATGCCGCTCGAAATGTTCATCGGCCTTCGCGAAAAGCTCAGCCCGGCGATCACCGCCGCCGCGACGCTGATGATGGCGCTGTCGATCGTGCTTCTGGTGGTGGCCAATCTTTTGGCGCGGCGCGGTCAGAAACGGCCGGGCACCGCACCCTAGATCGGTGCCCCGGCCACCGGCGTCCAGATCACATCGTCGATCCTGGTCGCGCCGGTCGCCAGCATAGCCAGCCGGTCGAAGCCGAGCGCCGAGCCACTCGCCTGCGGCATGCTGGCAAGCGCCGCCAGGAAATCCTCGTCGATCGGGTAACGCTCCTGGTAGATGCGCTCCTTCTCGTCCATCTCGGCGGCGAAGCGGCGGCGCTGTTCCGCCGGATCGGTGAGTTCACCAAAAGCGTTGGCGAGCTCGACGCCGCAGCAATAGAGCTCGAAGCGCTCGGCGACGCGGGGATCCTCGGCGCTCGGCCTGGCAAGCGCGGCTTCCGAGGCCGGGTAGCCATAGAGGATGGTGGCGCGCCCCTGCCCGAGCGCCGGCTCGACCTTCTCGACCATCACCCGGCTGAACAGGTCGGCCCAGCTGTCGTCGGGGGCGGTGCGTATGCCTGCCCTGATCAGGGCTGCGTGAAGGGCGGCGCGATCGGTGCCGCCATCGGTTGCCACCGTCGCGAGAAGATCGATGCCGGCATGGCGCGAAAAGGCCTCGGTGACGCTCAGCCGCTCCGGCTCGGCGAAAGGGTCGGCCTCGCGGCCGCGAAAGCGGAAGGTCCTGGCACCCGCCTTCTCCGCCGCCAGCGCCAGGAATTCGGCGCAGTCGCGCATCAGGCTCTCATAGGTCTCGCCGACCCGGTACCATTCGAGCATGGTGAATTCCGGATGATGCAACGGGCCGCGCTCGCGGTTGCGCCAGACCGGGCCAAGGCTGAAGATGCGCCGTTCGCCGGCGGCCAGCAGCTTTTTGCAGGCGAATTCCGGCGAGGTGTGGAGATAGAGCGGCTGGCGCGCGCCGTCCGTCCCGATCGCCTCGGTGGCGAATGCCGCAAGATGCGCCTCGTTGCCAGGCGAAACCTGCAGCGCCGAGGTCGTCACCTCGATGAAATCGCGCTCGCCGAACCAGCCGCGCAGCGCCGCAGTGATGGCGTTGCGGGCGATCAGCCGCGGCCGGCGATCGGCATGGACATCGGGCGTCCACCAGGGGGAAGCGCCGGTCATGGGCGGGAAAATCGCCGGGAAGGCTGGCGGTTCGGCGCGAGATGCGCTAGGGCGCGCGGGATGGCCGCCGTTGCCGATTTGTGGCAAGCAGCATTCTCAGGCCAAGAAACTCGATTGGGATTGAACACTGTGGTCAAGGTCATCGCCAGCTCCTTACGCAAAGGCAACGTCGTCGATAAGGACGGCAAGCTCTATGTCATCCTCTTTGCCGAAAACATCCACCCTGGCAAGGGCACGCCGGTGACGCAGCTCGACATGCGCCGCATCGGCGACGGGGTGAAGGTTTCGGAACGCTACCGCACCACCGAGCAGGTGGAGCGCGCGTATGTGGAGGAGCGCGAGCACACCTTCCTCTACTCGGACGCCGAAGGCTTCCATTTCATGAACCCGGAGACCTACGATCAGGTGGCGGTGACGGAAAGCGTGGTCGGCGACGCCGCGCCCTACCTGCAGGAAGGCATGCCCGTGCAGGTGTCACAGTTCAACGGTATCGCAATCGCGCTGGTGCTGCCGCAACGCGCCACCTTCGAGGTGGTGGACACCGAGCCGGTCACCAAGGGCCAGACGGCGTCCTCGTCCTACAAGCCGGCGGTGCTTTCCAACGGCGTGCGCACGGCAGTGCCGCCGCACATTTCCGCCGGCACGCGCGTGGTGGTGATGACGGCCGACGGCTCCTACGTCGAGCGCGCCAAGGACTGAGTTCAGGACGAGTCCAGACCTACCAGAGCTCGCCGGCGACCAGGCGGGCCGCTTCCTCGTGACCGCGCGACAGGGCCGGATCGGCGCCGAAGATCCGCGCATTCGACGACCATGACTGCAGCCGGCCCGGCGCCTTGCCCCGGCTGATCGCCGCGATCAGGTCACGGCGCGAGCACGCGCCCGGGATGACGAGGCCGGCATCGGCCTTCTCCACCAGATGAGCGAAGCCGCAGGTCTCGGTGAGGATGATCGGCAGCCCGTTGGCCAGCGCCTCGACGATGACCGTTCCGGTGGTCTCGATGCGCGCTGGGTGAACAAGCAGGTCCGCCGCCGCCATGATGGCGGGGATATCATCGCGAAAACCGAGGAATCTTATGTTGCCGCGCAGCTGCCGCGGCACGCCGCGCAGCACATGGCCCGCCATCGGAGTGCCGGCGGCGATCCCTGCGACCAGCCAGACGCAGTCGGGGAATGCCTCAAGAGCGCGCGCCACGCGGTCGAACCCCTTCACCCATGCCGCCCAGCCGATCGACAGCCAGGTCTCTGCCCCCGCCCCGATGCCTAGTTCCGCCCGCATGCGCTCGCGCGTTCCGTCGCTCCGCAAATGCGGCATCCGCCGCGCCGGGTCGAGGTTCGGCGAGATCCGCCGGAAGCGGCCGTCCGGCGTCTTCCAGATGCTTTGGTATTCGCTCTGCTGGCGCTCGCTGAGCATGATCAGGCTGGTGCGGGCGCCGGGCGCGAAACAACCCTGCTCGAGCTGCATCTGGGTGCGGTAGCGCGGCGAGAAGGTGCGCCAGGCACCTTGTTTGACCTTGGCGTAGGAGCGATCGCCGGAATAGTAGATGTCGAGCATCGGCAGCTTGTTGAAGCCGACGATGCGGTCGAAGTCGCGCCGCTGCGCGGCGAGTGCCGCGCCCAGCGCCACGTCGCGGCCGGGATTGGTGGGGTTGGTGGTCTTGACGATCCGGACCTGGCAGCCCGGATCGATCGCGCCACGTATTTCCGTGGTCAGGATGGTGACGTCGTGGCCGGCGGCGGCGACGTGCCTGGCAATCGACAGGCAATCGCGCTGCAGCCCGCCGAAAGACGACAGATTGCTGATCGCCATGCCGAAACGCATGAAGATACTTCCCCAAAGCCTTCCTGCTTTTATCTTTTCTTTCAGAGGCCTGGCAAGCTCGAGGCGCGCTTCGAGCGCCTCGATCACGAAGTTCTGAACGCGTCTTCGGCTTCGCCGGCTATTTGTTCGCCGCCGTGGAGGGGTGCACCGGGCGGCGTACCGCCCGCACCTTGCCGCTGTTGCCGCCGCCGCAGAAGAAGCAGCCGCCGCCATCCGACTCAAGCCCGGACACGCCGGTTCCAGCCGGCATCTCCAGCATCTCGAGCACCTCTCCAGTGCCGGGATCGATACGCCGCAGATCGCTCTCATCGCCTTCCCAGGTGCCGTGCCACAGCTCGCCGTCGACCCAGGTGACGCCGGTGACGACGCGCTTGGACTCGATGGTGCGGATCACCTTGCCCGTTTCGGGATCGATCTGATGGATCTTGCGGGCACGGTATTCACCGACCCAGAGCGAGCCTTCCGCCCAGGTCAGGCCGGAGTCGCCGCCATTGCCGGGGGCCGCAATGGTGGCGACCACCTCGCCGGTCTGCGGCTCGATCTTCTGGATGCGGTCCTCGGCGATCTGGTAGAGGTGCTTGCCGTCAAAGGCGGTTCCGGCATGCGCGGCGACATCGATCGAGCGCAGCGTCGCCCCGGTCTCGGGATCGAGCGCGTTGAGCTTGTCGCCGGAGGCGAACCAGACCTTTTCGCCGTCGAAGGTCACGCCGGCGACGGTCTTGACGCCGGGAAAGGGCCCGTATTCACGCAGGATTTCGGCGGCGGCTCGTTTCATCTTGATCTCCATCGATTTGAACAATCTCGCCACTAACCTAGTCGCTGGGCAACGGACCTGGGAGTAACAACACAGTCGGGAATGCCGGCATCGGCGGCGTCATCCAGCGCCGGGCCCTGCCGCGGCCGACCGGCTGCACCTTGTGTTGCCCCGAAAGCTCTTCCAGCGCCCGCTGCACGGTGCGCGCGCTGGCGCCGAGCGCGATCGCCAGCGCTGAGCTCGACCATGACTCGCCGTCGGCCAGGAAGGCGAGCACCGCGCCGTGCTCTTCCTCGACAGGGGGCGCCAGCACCACGACCTCGCGGGCGCGCCGCGGGGCCAGCTCGAAGCCCTGGGCCGTGGCGTTGATCTCGGCGAATGCGCCGAGCTCGGCGCTCGGCGCGCAGCCGGCCCATCTCGACCCGCAGCCGGGCGCGATGCGATTCATCGGCATGCCTGGCGCGAAAAGCGCGTCTGAGCAACGCCTCCCGCGATGCGTCCGCCGGCCAGGCTTCGGCAAGCGTGCGCGCCAGCGCAAACAGCACCGGCCGCGTCGCCAGTTGAACCACCGCGCCCGCCTCGCGCACGACATTGCGGCAGGCATCGACGACCAGCGCCTGCGAGGCCAGCAGCGCCTCGACCTCTTCGAGCAGGAGCAGTCTCTCGGAACCTTGCGCGATGAGCCGCGCGGCGGGCATCTTCAGCACCAGCGAAGCGTTTTCCACCTCGGTCGTGAGCGCCGGTATGTTCGCCTCATAGGCGGCGAGCGCTGCCCGGCCGAGCGCGGCCCGCGCCGCCTTTGTCCTCAGGCGCCGGACCGCGATGCCGGCGGCCGCAAGCTCGTGCGCGACGCGCGCGACCGGCGGCAGCGGCGTGGGGTCGAAGCCGGCAAGCAGACGTTCTGCTTCGTCGAGGCGGCCGATCAGGATGAGGCGGCGCGCTTCCAGGCTTCCCGCATAGGCGGCGTTGACACGGTCGCCATGCCCTTGAAGCGTCGCTCGCGCCGTCCGCAGCGCCTTTTGCGGCCAGCCGAGATCGCGTGATACCAGCGCGATCTCGGCCTCGGCGACGACGCAGCGCGCGCGCGCCACCGCCTCTTTCGGGCTGAACGCGCGGGCAGCGCTTTTGAGCAGCGCCTTTGCCCGCTCGAGATCGCCGAGCTGGGCCATGGCGATGCCGCGCAAGGCCAGCGCCGGCGCGTCGTCGCGCAGCGCGACCCGCTTCAAGGCGCCGAGCGGATCACCCGCCGCGAGCGCGCGGCCAGCGGCGGTGATCAGCGAGTCCATGCAGGGCCCGCCGGCGCAAATCCCGTCACACTTGTAACTCTCATCATCGCGCCATCCGGCCCTATGTCTGTCCTCGCACCCCAACCAAACCGAAAGAATGGGACAAGAGCAATGACCCAACACATGAAGACACCGCCGATCGTTTCGCAGGAGGCCTGGGAAGGCGCGTATGAAGAGATGCTCGTGAAGGAGAAGGCGATGACGCGGGCCCGCGATGCGCTCGCCGCCGAGCGCCGCCGCATGCCATGGATGGCGGTCGAGAAGGACTATATGTTCGACGGCCCGAACGGCAAGGCAAGCCTGCTCGACCTATTCGAAGGCCGCCGCCAACTGGTCGTCTACCGCGCCTTCTTCGAGCCCGGCGTCTATGGCTGGCCGGAACATGCCTGCCGCGGCTGCTCGCTGGGCGCCGACATGGTCGGCAACGTTGCCCATCTCAACGCCCGCGACACGACGCTTGCCTATGCCTCGCGCGCGCCGCAGGCCGACATCGCGCGGCTGAAGAAGCGGATGGGCTGGGAGATGCCCTGGTACACGATCACCGACAGCTGGGATAAGGATTTCGGCGTCGACGAATGGCACGGCCACAACGTGTTCATCCACGACGGCAGCCGCATCTTCCGCACCTATTTCATCAACAATCGCGGCGACGAGGCATTTGGCACCGTCTGGAGCTATCTCGACGTCACCCCGCTCGGCCGCCAGGAGATATGGGAGGATTCGCCCGAGGGCTATCCGCAGACCCAGACCTACAAATGGTGGAACTGGCACGACAACTACGAAGAGGGCGCCGCCCCCGACCAGAGATGGGTCGAGGTGTCGGATGTCGGCGAAGCGGCCTTCCGCAACAAGGACGCCTGAGCGCGAAGCGGCTCTGGCGGTGCCAGCCGCACCGCCAGAGCCGATCCCCGATCGGGCCTTGACGGCCTTTACCCCTTGGAAAGTGGATACAATGAGCAGCGAAAACGACGTCGCCCTTGCGGCGGCTGATTCCCCTCGCCCCAACGACTTGAGCGGCTTCGGCCTCGCCGACTGGCTCTGCCTGGCGGCAGCACCGACCTTCGCGGTCATGGCGCTGCTGACCGCCGCCTATGGCGGCCACGACATGATGTGCATGCCCGGCCCCGGCGCCTCCATGCTCGGCGGCATGGTGCCGATGTATCTGCTGATGGCCGGCTTCCACCTGACACCCTGGCTGCGGCTGGTGGCGAGGCGCAGCTGAATTCTGCCGCCTTCGCCCTTTGCACGGGAGGTTTCGTGCTTACGCGCTGCGAAATCAGCCAAATTGCGTGCCGGTGCGGCTTTGGAAATGCCAGGCACTGCAGCAGGGTTGCTCCGCCAGCCCACGGGCATTACGCCAAAGAAGCCGAGACACCCAAACAGTTCGGCCAGCATCACGGCGAGGACATGCCCCCTCCCCGGCGCGTTCGTCTGCGGACGCCAATCGTCACTTCGAGTTCATCGCCTTCTCGCGCGTGACCCGCCACAAGGACGAGATCACCACCGGTTTGCGCCGTAGGTTACGGTGCCGGGCGCTTCCACCACAAATTTGGTGACGTGCAGGCCAAGAGGATCATATCTCGGTAATCGGCAACTCAACCGTGACCGCAGGCTGGCGCAGGAACCGCCGGTAGTCGCGTATCAGGATGCCCGGAACCGAAAGGGTCCGCCGCACGGAACCATCCGACTTGCGAAGCTGATACTCTGATTTCACCTGCCCGTCGCGGCTGAAGCCCGACGGACTGCTTGGGTCGACCTTGACGATGCTGCGAACTTTGTCCTGGTAGTCGACGATTCCTTGAAGGATGTCCTTGATCGACGTCGCGATCTCCGTGCGATCCTCGGGGCGGTCGATCACGGCATCGAGCAGTTCGCCGAGCTTGCGCAACGGCACCAAGCGGTCTTTGTTCGGATCGCCGTTTCGAAAGGCGATTTCGACGTCGACCAGGCTGAGAAGGGACACGAACTCTTCCTTGATCAGAAAAATTCCGACGTTCACGGGCCGCGCAGTCGGGTTTTGAGCCGTCTTCTCCATGACGCTCTCGGTCTCCTCGTCCGTCTGCGTGGATGCCGTTCCGGTGACCATGCGTTGCTGACGGACGCGGTTCGCCTCGGAAACTTGAGTGTCGATGGCCGATGCGGTCGATTCTGCGAATTCCTCTCTGACCTCGTTGGTTGCCCCCCTCGCATGAACCTGGGCGTCCGCGCTACCCTCCCCGAATCCGACGGACGCTTCCCCGTGGAAGCTCCCGTCGAAACCATAATTGTAGTTATTCCTGCCGAACCTCGCGTCGGCGGTATCCTTGATTTGCTTGTTGAAATTGCTCTTCGCTTCCTGGTCCTGGCTGTCCATCACAGTGGAGGTCAGTTCGGTGCTCTTCGACGTCTTCTTCTTGACGATCAGCTTGTAGGTCATCGATCCGCCTGGCGACAGGCTGACGGAACCGACCATGTCATCGCGCGCCAGATCTCCGCGGAAGCTCGCAAGCTGATAGTGTTCCACCAGGAAGAGCTGTGGTCGCAGGTCCGTCGGCGCGGTCACGCCGCCCAGCGTGAAGGGCACGCCCAACTCCCTGAGCTTCAACTGGAGCGGGTTCAACGACAGCTGGAAGAAACCGGCCTGGGCACCTATGTAGTTCGCGATAATCCCCGGCTTGATCATTGGAGGCTGCGAGGCAATCACGGCGGGAGGCCAAGGAACATTCGGACCTGGCAGGTCGATGGTTTCCCTGAACTTGGCCGAAGCACGGAAGATCGCCGGCGTCGAGAAGCCGTACTGGATCGTGTCCATGCCCGGTTCAAATCCAAGCAGTGAAAGGGCCTTTAGCAGTCCCTCCTCGGTCTTGAGGTCGAGGGGTGGAATTCGCATCGGCTCCGGGGGCGCCGCTGCGCCCGAATACCCGGTGAAAACGCCGCGTTTCAGGCCTAGCGATATGAACACCGGCTCCGGCCTGAAAGGCACGGAATCCTCGGGGTTGACTTGCACGCTGACGCCCAGGCCTTGTGCCGGTTCGGCAACGTTCGGATTGCTCGCCATTTGCTCGTTCGGCATGATGTGTCACCCTTTCCTTGCAGAAAGCCCAAGCCGGCGAACCGACGTCACCTCGAAAATCTCTCGGGCTGAGCCTGACGTCGCGCTTCGTGGTCTCTCTGCTTCTGCAGATGAATGTCGGCGATGTCAGACGCCCGATGGGCACGCTCCGTCGAACGCGGCCCAGCCGGGCATGGACTGGTTTGCCCGGCCTACCATCGCAGCTACCGTATCCGCCGCCGCTTCAGGGGAAGGCGCATAGATGCGGAGCGTGAATGTCTGGCGGCCCAGGAACGTCACACAGAACGCAAACGGACCAATCGTCCGGTCGCCCGTGCTGTCGATCGTAACCTGTCCACCCGACAGGTCGTACTCGCCGAAAGCCGAACCAACTATATCCAGGAATTCAGCGGCACTGCTCATCGTCCTGCCTCCGGAATCGTTCCGCTCTACTCATCCGAAATGGGTCATCCGAAATGGGTCGTGACATCTACAGTCGCGTTCTGTCCCACGTCGACAGTACGTTCCGCCGTCGCCTCCGGATCGTCAGCACGCTGGGCGTTCCAGCGAATCCTGCCTTGCCCGCGGCCATCTTCCTGAACCGCAATCTGCATGGTGACGCCTTCATTCATGCGCTGACTGAAGGTCATTTGGGCGCCACCAAGGTTCAAGTCGATAACGCTGACGAACAGGTCGGCCAAGTCGGAATTGTGCAAATTCAATGTAATTGCCATTCATTATTCTCCATGTTCTGACCGCACAGAGGTGTAATCGGCGACCGATTCCTTGGCGAAATCGATTGTCTGCATCGAATGTTGAACAAGAAGCCCGCAACAGTGAAACTTACTAATCCCACGAGTTTGATACTGGCGCATCGGACGTTCGTCCTATATCGTTGCATCCATCGGCGGCTTGGGATGCCAGACTTCGAGGGGCTTTGGCACGTGCAGTCTTCAATGAACCGCACGCAAAACCACACACGCATGGATCACCTCCCCGGATTGACGCTACGGGAGAGAGTGCAGTGCCTAGGCACGCCCCGGTGCTTCAGAGGCCGGGCAGAGTGTCATGCATAGCGTCGTCGGCCTTTCCACGAGCAGAGGCATTGAGGCCGAGCAAGAGGAAGCAAGAGAGCGCCTGCGTCTGCGGTTCGGGCTGACCAGAGCCGAGACCGACGTTGCCCTGGAGATTCTCAAGGGTGACGGGCGGACCGCCGCTGCGGCGCGGCTTTGCATCGCGCCCACCACCGTCAGGGCACATCTCAGCCACATCTTCGAGAAGACAGGCGTCCATCGGCAAGCAGAGCTGGTCCGATTGCTGATGCAGGGAGGTCACGGGTAACAGGTCTCGCCAAGAGCGTGTCCTCGACCTGTTCCACCAACCGCATTGCCTTCCGCTTCCGCTCGCACAATAGTCGGACCGATGCTGCAGGCAATCGCGAGTCACTGGTCTACGCTGATCCTCGCCCTCTCCCTGGCGATGGCGGCCGTCGGCATCGTCCACGCCATCATGACCAAGGAAGACGTGCGCGCCGCCACCGGCTGGGTCGGCGTGATGCTGCTGTCGCCCTTCCTCGGCGCGATCATCTACGCCATCGCCGGCATCAACCGCATCCGTCGCGCGACGATCAGCGCCATGCGGCCGCTGTCCGGCGAGGCGGCTCTGGCCAAGCAGGAGCGCGACATCGCCGCCGAGGACCTGATCACGGCCGAGTATGGCCAGCGCTTCGTCGGGCTGAAGACGTTGGGCGACAGGGTGGCACGCCGTGCTCTGACTTCAGGAAACGCGATCGTCGTCCTCGAAACGGGCGACGAGGCCTATGCTGCTATGTGCCACGCCATCGACGGCGCGGAGCGCAGCGTGCTGCTCGAGACCTATATCTTCGACAATGACGCGGTCGGACAGCTGTTCGTCGAAGCGCTCGGCCGCGCCGTCCGGCGCGGCGTCGCCGTGCGCGTGCTGATCGACGCCGTCGGCGTGCGCTACTCCGTGCCCAGCATCCTCAAACAGCTCAAGGAGGCGGAGGTCACCACCGACCTCTTCAACGGCAACATCGTCATGGGCCTGAGACTTCCCTATGCCAATCTGAGGACGCACAGGAAGATCCTCATCGTCGACGGCACGGTGGCGTTCACGGGAGGCATGAACATCCGCAAGGGCTTCTCCGCCGAATTCGCCGGTTCCGACAGTTCCAGGGACACGCATTTCAAGGTCACAGGGCCGGTGGTGGCCGACCTGTTCGCGGTCGCGGCGGAGGACTGGCGCTTCGCCGGCAACGAGGCCCTGAAGGGCGAGACCTGGCAGGTGGCGGCACCCTTGTCGGCGCCCGGCCAGCCGATGCTGGTGCGGGCGGTGGCGAGCGGACCGGATGCCTCGAACGAAACCAACCACAAGCTGCTGATGGGGGCGTTCTCCGTCGCGCGCAAATCGATCCGCATCATGTCGCCCTATTTCCTGCCGGACCGCGAACTGATCAGCGCGCTGACCACGGCGGCACGGCGCGGTGTCGAGATCGACATCGTCGTGCCGGCGGTGAACAACCTCTTCCTCGTCGACCGCGCGATGACGGCGCAGTTCGACCAGGTGCTGAAGCATTATTGCCGGGTCTGGCGCCACGAAGGCGCCTTCGACCATTCGAAACTGATGGCGATCGACGGCGTCTGGGCCTATATCGGCTCCTCCAATCTCGACGCCCGGTCGCTGAGGCTGAATTTCGAGATCGACATGGAGGTTCTTGATGCGGACTTTGCCGCCGAGATCGAGGCACGCATCGGATCGGCCATCGCCTCCGCGCAGCCGGTGACGCTTGAGACGTTGAAGGCCCGCCCCTTCTTCATCCGCGTCTTCGACCGGTTGCTGTGGCTGGGATCGCCCTATCTATAGCGCAAGGAACAGAGCAGCAGGACCATGGAGATAAACGGACGCAACCTGCCGGAGACCGTGCTCCTGTCGATCCGCCACAGAAAGGCGCGGAAGGCAAAGGCGACGCCGCGCAAGCGGGTCGACGGCCCCGAGATGGTGGTCGCTTCCTACAACGTCCACAAATGCATCGGCACCGACCGCAAATTCGATCCCGAACGGACCGCGCGCGTCATCCGCGAAATCAGCCCGGACGTCATCGCCCTGCAGGAGGCCGACAACCGTTTCGGCGACCGCGCCGGCTTGCTCGATTTGGCGCGGCTCGAACACGAAACCGGGCTGGTGCCGGTGCCGGTGTCCGGCAACGGCAAGGGCCATGGCTGGCGCGGCAATGTGCTTTTGTTCAAACGCGGCACGGTGCGCGACGTCCACCAGATCAAGCTGCCGGGGCTCGAGCCGCGCGGCGCGCTGGTCGCCGAAATCGATCTCGACGAGAAGCGGTCGCTGCGCGTGATCGCCGCCCATCTCGGCCTGCTGCGCCGCTCGCGCTCCGAACAGGCGCGCGTCGTGCTCGACATCATGAGCAGCGCCGACGAGAGGCCGACGCTTTTGCTTGGCGATCTCAACGAATGGCGGCTCGGCAACCGCTCGGCGCTCAACACGCTGCACACCACATTCGGGCACACGCCGCCGGCGGTGCCGACCTTTCCCTCAGGCCTGCCGGTGCTTGCGCTGGACAGGATCATGGGCAACCGCAACGACATGGTCTCGGCGGTGGAAGCGCACGACACGCCGCTGTCGCGGGTCGCCTCGGATCATTTGCCGCTCACGGCTTTCGTGCATCTGTAAGATCGGCCTTCAGCCCTCCCGCAGCCAGACCAGCATCTCGCCGGGATCGCGGTTGTCCCAGGCGTAGTAGGGAACTGCCTTCACCCTCGCTTCTTCCGTCGCCGGCGGCTCGGCGCGGTAGAGGCCGTTGCGCCAATCCTCCGACGCCTCCCTTCTGCCGGTGGCCGACAGCGTGACGATGCCACCGAGCAGGTTCGGCTCGTGATGCG
>NZ_RZOS01000459.1:0-4303 GCF_004022605.1 Mesorhizobium sp. M4B.F.Ca.ET.089.01.1.1 | reverse complement strand
TCATATTAGCGTCGGCTGAACAAATTAATATTTTGCAAACCCCGGCGGTACCAGCCTCCGAAAGCCCTCCAGCCGGCTTGACTCTATCCTCCCCGGGGGGATATTCCCCGCCCCATGTCAGAAGGCATCCACACCTCGCACCCCGCCATCGTCAAGCGTTTGAAACGCGCGCAGGGCCACCTTGCCGCGGTGCTCTCGATGTTCGAGGCGCAACGCCCCTGCGTCGACCTTGCCCAGCAGCTCCACGCCGTGGAGAGCGCGATCAGCAGCGCCAAGCGCGAGCTGATCCACGATCATATCGAGCACTGCCTGAACGACAGCGCCGAGGGGGGCTCGCATGACGCGCTCGCCGAGCTCAAGCAATTGGCGAAGTATCTATGAGCGGTTTTGGCGCACGCGTTCTCGACTGGTTCCGCCTCGGTTCGCACGATCACGCCGGGCATGGCCACCATCATGACGGTCGCATGGCGTGGTCGACCCCACCATCGCCACCACGACGCGCGGCATCTGGGCGATCAAATGGTCCTTCGTGGTGCTGGCAATCACGGCCGCGCTGCAGCTGGTCGTCGTGCTTCTGTCGGGCAGCGTGGCGCTGCTTGCCGACACCATCCACAATGTCGGCGACGCGGTCACCGCCATCCCGCTTTGGATCGCGTTCATGCTTGCAAGGCGCAAGCCGTCGAAGACCTTCACCTATGGCCTCGGCCGGGTCGAGGACCTTGCCGGCATCATCATCGTGCTCATCATCCTGTTCAGCGCCATCGTCGCCGGCTACGAGGCGATCGACAGGTTGATCCATCCAAGGGCGATCGAACTCCTGGGCTGGGTGGCGATCGCCGGCCTCATCGGCTTCATCGGCAACGAAGCGGTCGCCGTGTTCCGCGTCCGCGTCGGCCGCGAGATCAACAGCGCGGCACTGATCGCCGACGGCTACCACGCCCGCACCGACGGCTTCACCAGCCTGGCGGTCGTCCTCGGCGCCATCGGCGTCTGGGCGGGTTTTCCACTCGCCGATCCGATCATCGGCCTGCTGATCACGATCGCTATCTTCGCCATTGTGTGGCAGTCTTCCAAAGCCGTGCTGACGCGCATGCTGGACGGTGTCGAGCCCGGCATCGTCGATGAAATTCACCATGCGGCCGAGCATGTGCCGGGAGTGCGGCTCGTCGATGCGAGGGCGCGCTGGATCGGCCACAGGCTGCATGCCGACATCGCCATTGCCGCCGATGAGACCCTGCCGCTTGCCGAGGCGAACAGGCTCGCGGCTATGCTCGAGGACGAACTCTTCCAGCACATGCCGGCGCTGGCAGCGGCCAATGTGCGGTTCGAGCGGCACGATCACTCGCACCAGCATCACCATGACCACGGCGACCATGCCGGACATCGGCACTGACGCTCGCCGAGTCCGGCGGCTATAGTCCCGCCCGATGCTTCAGACCCTTGTCGAGTTCCAGCGCACGATCTACCTGGCCCTCGCCGACCAGATCAAGCTTCTGGCGGCAGGCGGCGGTTGGCTGGCGTTCTTCTCCTTCCTGCCGATGGGCGTCGTCTTTGGGGCCGCCCACGCACTGACGCCAGGACATAGCAAGGCGGTGCTCGCCACTTATCTCGCCGGCTCGGATACGAAGGTGTCGCGCGGTCTGCTTGCCTCGATCGCTCTTTCCGCCACGCATGTGACGATAGCGGTGCTGATCGCCGTGCTCTCCCTGCCGCTTGTGTCGCTGGCATTGGGAAGCGTCGGTCGGGCGCCGCTGCTCGAAGATGTCAGCCGCGCGCTGCTCGGCGTGATCGGCGCGTGGATGGTCTGGCGCGCGCTTGGCCATGGGCATAGCCACAAGCATGAAGGGGAGGTCGTGGGTTTCATGGCCGGCCTGATCCCGTGCCCGCTTACGCTGTTCGTCATGACTTTCGCCATATCGCGCGGCGTCCCCGGCGCCGGCATCCTTTTTGCGTTGACCATGATGGTCGGCGTTGCGTTGACGCTGTCCTGCGTTGCCGTGCTGTCGATCTTGTTTCGCGAGCGGCTCGTGCATCTCTTCGACAGCCGGCCGCGCCTGTTCGACCTCCTCTCGCGCGGCATCGAGGGCGTTGCCGGCCTTGTTCTGGCCGGCGTTGCCGTCTGGCAGGTTACGTCGAATTGAAGCGATAGGTCGCCTGTGTCACTTCACCTTCCGCCGGAACTTCGAATGGCAGCTCGAACAATCCTGCAGGATGAGATGCAGGAGATGCTCCGCCGGCAGCTTGGCAGGATCGACATGCACGGCGTTCGGCCGTTTGCCGAGCAGGCTGCCGCCATCCGTCGGCAGCATCGCGCCCATGCGCATGTCGCTGGTGATTTGCGCCGGCGCCCTTTCGGCCTTTGCGGCCAGCGCCGAGGCGAGCCCGCCGATATGGCGGGCGAGCGCCTCGAATTCAGGCCGCGCCTGATCGATCTCAGCCTTGGCGCCGGAGGGCGCGCCGAGCGTGCCTGACGGAAATTCGGCGATCAGGACGGGGCCGGTGCGGGTACGAAGCGTATCGGCCGCCGTCCGGAAGTCTGCAGCGTCATAGGCTCGCTTGCCGTCGAACATCTCGGCAACGGTTTTCGCCGCCGCCGCCATCGCCTTCATTGAAGCCTGGCGGGCAGCAACGACCGCGTCGCCCGAGGCCACGGCCAGCGGCGAGGACATAACGAGCGAGCCGGTTAGCGCCAGCATCGCCACCCGGGATGCGATGCCCGCCGTCATGCCGTGACGTCGAGAACGCCCATCATGCCGAGTTGCTCATGCTCGAGGATGTGGCAGTGATACATGCGACGGCCAGGCTGCTCCTGGCGCAGAAGCAGCCGCAGCGTCTCGCCGCGCGCCACGTTGACGGTGTCTTTCCAGGCAAAGAAGGGCGGCCTGGAGATCTTGCCGTCGCGCTCGTGCTCGATCACCTGGAACTGCGTGCCGTGGACATGGAAGGGATGGTCCATGTCGGCCTGGTTGACGATCTCCCAGAGCTCGGTCTCGCCGGCCTTGCCGACGATGTCGACGCGCGCCATGTCGAAGGCCTTGCCGTTGATCAGGAAGCCCATTTCCATGCCGGTGGCGTTCATCGCCATGGTTTCGCTGAAGACGAGGCGCCGGCTAAAGGCGGGGGCAGGCAGCGGCGCGATCGGCCGCAGCCTCGCCGGCAGCGGCGGCATCGCTCCTCCGGCCTCTTCGGAGACGTCGATGGTCAGCAGTGTCAGCCCACCGTCTGCCGGGCGACCGGGCCCCATCCAGCCCCGATCGTAGTCAAGCGTGGCGAGGGTGACGGGGCCTGGCCGGCCGAAGGAGACCACCAGTTCGATGCGCTCGCCCGGGCTGAGCAGGATCTCGTCGGCCGCAACCGGCGCCGCCAGCAATCCACCATCCGTGCCGATGACGGTCATCGCCGCACCGTCGAAGGCGAGCTTCAGGAAGCGCGCATTGGTGGCGTTGTAGAGACGTAGGCGCCGCACCGCGCCTTTCGTTACGGCAAGCCTGGGATTCTTCTGGCCGTTGACCAGCACATGGTCGCCGACGCGGCCGTTCATCAGGTCGGTCATGGTGTTGGCGGGCATCGAGCCGTCGGCGGCGAGCCTGAGGTCGGTGAGCACCAGTACCGTATCGCCATATTCGGCCGGCACCGGATCGGCCTTTGCCTTGACGACGAAGGCGCCGGCAAGGCCGCGATAGACCTGCTCGGCGGTCGTGCCGTGGGCGTGCGGATGATACCAGTAGGAGCCGGCCGACCCTTCCGGAAGCTCGAAGGCGTAGACGCGGTCAGTGCCCGCCGCCACCGGGTCCATCGGATTGCCGTCCTGATCGGCCGGCACCGGCATGCCGTGCCAATGGATGGTGCTGGCCTCGCCTTCGATCCGGTTGGCGAAGGTGATCTCGACGCGGTCGCCCTCGAAGGCCTCGATCAGCGGCCCGGGGCTCGTGCCATTATAGGCGAGGATCGGCGTGTCCAGCCCTTCGGCGAAGCGCGTGACGGCCGCTTCCGCCGTTAGCCGTGCCTTGAACAGGCCTGGCCGGCCGGCCGCGTTGGCGAGCAGCGGCAGGTCGCGCAACACCTCGCCCTCGGGCAGGGCGACGGCGCCTTCGGCCATCGCGCCCATGTCGTGCCCGGCATGGCCGCTCATGTCCATGCCGGACATGTCGTCGATCTTCATCTGCGCCAGCGCGCGTGGGCTCGCCAGAACCGTCGCCAGGCCTGCCGCCAGAAAACCGCGTCGATGCATCGTTTGCTCCTGGATAGTGAGGAAGTCCGCCGCCGGATTCCGTCACGCTAAGGGTTCCAGTTGCTGGAAGGT
>NZ_RZOS01000458.1:0-4322 GCF_004022605.1 Mesorhizobium sp. M4B.F.Ca.ET.089.01.1.1 | reverse complement strand
GGATTGGTGACCTTGCTTTTCACCGTATCCATGAAGCCGTTGTAGACGTCATTGCCGGAAAGGTCCGGAGCGCTGCCCATCGAGCCGCCACCAAGGGCCGAAGCGACCGCACCGCCGCCGCGCGGCGTCACGGTCGACGTTGCTGCCGGTGCACCACCGCCGAACAGCGCCGAAAAGACACCGTCACCGCCGGCACGCATATCGCCTTGCGCCTTGATGATGCGGTTCAGGTCGCGCCTGCCCCTGATCGCCTGTCCGACCACGGCAAGGCCTTCGCCGACATTGTGCGCGATCGGCTGCTGGTTGAGCAGCGCCTCGGCAACAGCGCGTGCCTTAGCCAGCTCCTCGGGCGTCTGGTACTGCTGGCCGGGGCCGAAGATGAAACCCATGATCCCCTCCTAGATGAACGACGCGCCGAGAGAGAACAGGCCACCCAGAAGGTTCTGGCTTTTCGCTTGGCTTTGCTGCCAGTTTTGGAGCTTCTGCTGGTAGTTGGTGTTGATCAGGCCGGCGACGTCGGTTGTCGGGATGGTCGGCATGTTCGCGTTGACGAAATTCGGCTGACTGACCTGCGAACCGGACAGCAAGGCGGTGAGGTTGTTGATGGGCGCCGAGTTCTGCGCCAACGCCTCCTGCACGGCCTGGCCGCGACCGGTCAGCAGGAGCTGGTCGTAAGCGTCGTTTTCGCCCTGGTTCTGAATGTTCTGCGCCTGGGCGTAGTTATCTGAGCCGGGGCGAATGCCACGGTTGATCAGGTCCGCCTCATTTGCCGCTCGGCGGGCGTCCAGCGCCGGCTGAAGCCGCTTCATGCCGAGGTCCATCAACCGGGCTTCCGTCGCGTCGTTCGACAGATCGATGGGTTTGGCCAGCCAATCCTTCAGGAATGACGATTGGCCAGCGGCCAGCTCGCCGAGGTTGAGCTTGGCCTGGTCGGTCTGGTCCTTGATCGCCTGCCCGGTCTGCGAAAGCGTCTGCGTCACCGTGTAGGTCGGGATGTCGTAGGACTTTCCCGTATAGGGGTCGTTCCACTTATAGGTGCCGGACTGGCTGTAGGTGAGATTGCCGTCAGGCGTGACCTGGTTGACGTTGCCAAGGTTCGCGTTGGCGACAGCCGTGCCGACATTCGTGGAAGTCGACGCCGCAGAGGTTTCTTTGGGATCCGGCGGGGCGGGAGGATCGGGCGCGCACATCTTGTCAGGCCTCCTGAAGGAAATACGTCATTGCGATTGCCGACCGCTTGAAGCCCACGCGTTCGCACATCTTTGCAACACGCAGATCGGTGGCGATGGTTACGTGCGCCCTGACGCAGCCGCGCGCTTTGAGTTCGGCCAGGATGTGCCTGGTGAAACGGCGTCCGATGCCGTTCCGGTGATCCGGCCGCATGTAGATCGTGTCCTCCATGGCGATGTGTTCGCTGTTGTGCATGTCCTGCGTGATCCAGATGAAGGCGTAGCCGACGGCCTCGCCCTCGTTCCTGACCACGAAGCAGAGCAGATGACTGGCCGAGCCGTAGACGTTCAGGCGCGGCTTGAAGTCGCCGATTGTCATGCCCTCGGCCGCCATGCGCGCCTGCATCTCGCCGTAGTGACGGCGGCAAAGCGGTTCGAGCTCCGGCCAGGCCTCGTTGAAGTTTTCAATGGCGATGTCGTAGCTCATACGACCACCCCGCCATTTTCAAAGGTCACGTCGAGCTGCACGAACTCGACATCAGGTCGGCGGTTGAGAAAGCCGGTAACCTGCACCTGCGGCTGCAGCACGTATCCGGTCTTGCCGATCGAGATCCATTGGCCGCCGCTGACTGTCGCCACCGGCGCGGCCTGATCCCACAGGGCAACGTCCCACAGGCCGGAATCCCACAGGTCCGCGGTGCCGCCATCGGCCGCGTCCGGCGCCGTCGGCAGGGTCACCGTATAGTTGACCGAGAACGAGATTTTCGGGTTGAACGGCGTCGAGGCGAGAAAGGTAGGACGCGCCTGGTGCACGGTCTTCAGCCGGCCAAGCGTCTTCATGTGATCGGGGTTGCCGACGTAGGTGTAATAGATTGGCCCGCTGTCATCATTGCCGTTGATCTCGCCTTCGAAGACCTTGCCGTCATTGGTGCCGAAGAACAGGCGGCTGTCGTGCAATTCGATGCAGCGGGTGGCCCATCCGACGAACTTGCACCACGCGCCGGTTTCAAGATTGACGACGAACGACCAGGCCTCCTGCCCCTCGGCCGTGATCGGCAGCGAGACGATGGCATGGTTCATGTCCGGCCACTTGATTACCTCCCAAGGTAACGACAGGCGCCGGGCCGCTTCATGCGTCCAATCCGGCTCGATGTTGCGTGAGACGGCGGCAAGGGACAGCGCGGCGGCATCCTTGTTGATCGCGGCCGAGATCGGGACCATGCCTTCTTTCGTCGCCACGATCAGATCGCCACCGGCGCGCATCGTGGCGCGCTTGCCCATGGGGGTAGTGAGGTCATAGCGGCCGACAAGGTTCCACTCGGCGGCGGTCGCGCCAGCCGGGTTGCTGCCCTCATAAATCGCCGCCTCGCCCTCTGTCGTGACGAACACGCACTTGTCGTCGATGCCGTCGCCGGCATCCAGCGACCACGTCCCCCCGAACAGCAGCGAGCCACCGCGCTGGAAGACGCCGGACAGGTTCAGCGTCCCGAGCGCGCCGGTGACGGAATCGACCGGCAGATAGCTGGCCTTCATCGTGCCGCCCTGGATGAAGAACAGGCGATTTCGGTAGAGCCAGATGTGAGACAGGGCGCTGGTCGCCACGCCAGTGATCGCCGCCGAAACCTGAACGACGCCGCCTGGAATGTTGGCCGTGGCCGAACCGCCGCCGGCGCCGGTGATGGTCTCGTTGTCGACGAACGTCCCGGTAATCGACTGGATCATCAGCGAGCCGGTCGCGCCGTTGTCGACGTTCTTGACCACGGTCGCCGTCGCGCCGCTTGTCCCGCCCGTCACGACCTGGCCGTTGATGAAGTTGACGGTCTGGGCGTCGAAGTTCAGGCGATAGGTCGCAAGGCCGTTGACCGCCGTCCAGTCGAATGTCGTCGAATAGAGCTGCAGGAAGTCGGTGCCGTTGACCGCCACGACGAACGAACCGCCCGACGTCGTGAAATTGACGTAGGAGTAATAGCCCGACGTCTGGCCGGTGACCGAAGCGGCCGGCGGGTTGACAGCATCGGCGGGCGCCGTGACGTCGCGCACGGTCGTCTCGTCGCAGGCCCAAATCTTCTTGGTGCCGCCGGCGTTGTAGGTGATGAAGCTTTCGACCGGGTCGCTGCCGATCGTGGCGCGCTTGACCGAGCCGCCGCGCATTACGATGCCGGTCGAAGTCGGCAGCCAGTTCTCAAGCGTCTGAGCCGAGAACGGCTTGGACTTCACCAGGCTCTGATTGGTAACCCAGCCAGCGACCGGTGCACCGAACGTGAATGGCTGCGCCATGGCGCGCGCAGGGGCCGGAACGGCTTTCCGGCGGCCGGGAAAACGCTCGTACCTCACGCTGCACCTGTGACCGTGCCGGGCCACGCCACGCCCCGGCCGCGCCAACTGACAGGCGGCTGACCCGACACGACCGGCTTGGAACCGGCGTCCGTATCGATCCGGCGCAGGAGCAGGTCCTGGTAGTCGTCCAGATCCTGCTCGTAGGCCTGGCCCTTGTTCTGCTTCCAGCGGGCGATGATCGCCTTTTTCAGCAGTTCCTCGGAAAGCCGGAAGCTGTCGGCATCTTCGGTGAACATCGTCTTCTTTGACGTGTCGCTGGCGGCGACGAGCTGGTTCGACATGTAGAAGAATTTGATGGTTTCGGTGCTCGCCATCACCGGCCACTGGTGGAACTGGTCGCCGAAGATGATCCAGTAGCCGTTCACCGTGGCGATCGGCGTCACCTGAAGCTCAAGCCACTGATCCGGGCTGGTGAGGTGTTCGGTTGCCCACTGCCAGCGTGACGACCAGAGCGACGACGTCTTTTGCATCCGCCGGAAGTCGGTCGGCATGTCGAACGCATCTGACACGCCGTCGCCGGTGAGCGTCTTCAGGATCAGCAGCTTTTGCCAGTCATGCGCGTCCGCGATTTCGGACGCCATGACGTTGGCCAATTCCTGCATCTCGACCATCTCTCGACCGGTCGCGCCATAGACCAGCGTCGGCACTTCCATGCCGAGCACTGTCGCGGCGCCTTTGACCACGTCGAGGATGGACATCAGGCAGCTTCCTTGCCCTTGCTCTTCGGCTTGGTAAGTTCCTCGATCATGGCTTCCATCGCGGCCTGACGCTCGACCAGCTCGGCGATCTGGGCATCCTTCGCGGCCTCGCGCTCGG
>NZ_RZOS01000457.1:0-4336 GCF_004022605.1 Mesorhizobium sp. M4B.F.Ca.ET.089.01.1.1 | reverse complement strand
ATCTCGTCCTTGAACTTGCCGGCCTTCTGCGCGGCCTCGGCCTTGTTCTGCGAAGCCAGCGCGAACTCGTCCTGGTCGTCGCGGGTGATCTGGAACTGGCGCGCGACATTCTCAGCGGTGTTGCCCATGTGATAGCCGTTGAAGGCATCCCACAGCCCGTCCTTGATCATGGTGTCGATCATCTTGTAGTCGCCCATCTTGACGCCGGCGCGCAGATGCTGGGCATGCGCCGAGAGCGACATCGATTCCTGACCGCCGGCGACGATCACCTTGGCATCGCCGGTGGCGATCTGCTGCATGCCGAGCGCGATCGCGCGCAGGCCCGAGCCGCAGACCTGGTTGAGGCCCCAGGCGGTGGTCTCCTTGGGAAGGCCGGCGTTGATCGAAGCCTGGCGGGCCGGGTTCTGGCCCTGGGCGGCGGTCAGCACCTGGCCGAGGATGACCTCGTCGACTTCGGAAGGCTCGACGTTGGCGCGCGCGAGCAATTCCCTGATCACGACGGCGCCGAGTTCATGTGCCGGGGTGGCGGCGAAGCTGCCGTTGAAGGAGCCGACTGCTGTGCGCGCGGCACTGGCGACAACGATGCCATTGGATGCGGACATTTTCTTCTCCAGACTTCGAGGTGTGGTGTTTTTGGGTGTCGTTGAGGAACTTTCTTGCCCTTTCCCGGTGCCAAGTCAAACCGGAAATGGGCATGCCGGCCATGCGCGGCAAGCAGGCCTGCGCCGGCCAGGGCGGCGGTCCTCGCTTCGCTGCGCAGCATATTCCGGCCGCCGTGCAGCATTAATCGATCTTGCACTGCACAAACCGCTTGGAATTGTGACGCTTTTGCGCATATCCTTGACAGGGCGCAATCGTTACCGGCTGCTTACTCAAATGCGCCGGTGTCCGGGGAGGATACTGATGGCCGCAAAAGACGACCCGATCGTCATCAAGAAATATGCCAACCGCCGACTCTACAACACCGGCACCAGCACCTATGTGACGCTGGAAGACCTCGCCGACATGGTCAAGAAGGGCGAGGAATTCACCGTCCAGGACGCCAAGACCGGCGACGACATAACGCATCCGGTGCTGACCCAGATCATTTTCGAGCTGGAGAACAAGGATGGGCAGAACATGCTGCCGATCCCGTTCCTGCGCCAGCTGATCGCCTTCTACGGCGACCAGATGCAGATGATCGTGCCCAGCTTCCTCGAGCAGTCGATGATCGCCTTCTCCAAGGAGCAGGAGCGTTTTCGCGAACAGATGAAGGGCGCGTTCGGCAAGTCGCCGATGGACATGATGAAGATGTCGACGCCGATGAAGGCGCTGGAGGACCAGACGCGCCGCAACATGGAGATGTTCCAGAACGCCATGCGCATGTTCACGCCGTTTCCGTCGGCGACCTCGAATGGCACTGCGCCCGCCCCGGCCGAGCCGGTGAAAAAGGAAGCGCCGGAAAAATCCGATGACCTCCAGGAACTGAAGGAACAGATCGCGGCCATGCAGCGCAAGCTCGACACGATGTCGTGACGGGCACGTTGCCATACAGGTGAAGCCGGCCTGACCCTGAATCTCAACAAGCCCTGGAGCGACGCGCCCCAGGGCTTGGCTTTGATAAGCACCAGTTCCGCTAAATCCCGACGGGCCCGTCGTAGCGGGCGCGCGGCCGGATCAGGCGGTTGCTCACGACCTGCTCGACGGCATGCGCGGCCGAGCCGACGCTGCGCCCGAGCGCGAACAGGCGGAACGGCGCGTCGGGCGGCAGGCGCAACTGGCGCGTCAGCGCGGCCAACGCGAAGTCGATGTTCGGGCGCGCCCCCGTCGCGCCGAGGACGGTCTCGCCGAGGCATAGCATACAGCCATCGATCTCGACATCGGCCAACAACGCCTCCGCCCTTGGGTCGCCCTCCGGATAGAGTGGATGGCCAAAGCCGGGCAGCGGCCGGTCGTGGCCAAGCCAGCGCTCGACCGCCGCATCGGCTCCCAGCCTTTCGGCGTCCTCGACCAGATTGAGCAAGGCCTCGCCGGCGCCGCCATGGCGCGGTCCGGACAGGGTGGCAAGACCGGCAAGCAGGCAAGCGGCAACTGACGCGCCGGTGGACGCGGCGACCCGCGTGGCGAAGGTCGAGGCGTTCAACTCGTGATCGGCGAGCAGCACCAATGCCCTGCGTATCAGATTGGCGCCGGCAGCGCCGACCGACCAGCTGCGCGCCAATCTCTCATGCACGGCGCCGTTTCCCGCAGCCGCGCCGAGCGCCTCTGCCAGGGCCGCGATGGCGTCGGCGGCATCGCGGTAGAGCATGGCTGGCCCGCGTCCCAGCGAAGGCCGGCCTTCGGCAGCCAGTCCAGCCAGCGTCGCGAATGCCGCGCCGCGACCGCTGTCGCGCGCGTCACCGCGGCCGGGCGAGGCAAACGACACCGGGACGTCCGCTGCCCAGAGCAGGCTTGCCGTCTCCTCCAGCGTCGCCGCGCTGGAGAGCGTCACAGCATCCTTTCCGCGATAGAAAAGGCCGCCATGCTGGATGGTCGAGATCGAGGTGGCAAAAGCCGGCTCGCCCCAGTCGATGGCGCTTTCTGCGATCGCTCGCGGGCTTCGGCCGCGCGCGCGGCGCGTGGCGAGGGCGGCGATGTCGTCGGCGCGATACTGGCTGCGGCGCGGATCGGCTGCGTCCGGACGCATGCCGATACGGCCACGGCTGACATAGGCATAGAGCGTCTGCGGCCGCACCTTGAGTCGTTCCAGCGCCTCCTCACGCGTCAGCCATTCGGACATGTTGTTTGTCATGCAGCCGATTGCTTGGACATATTGATTCACTTGATCAAGATTGATGCCTCGAACTTGCACCATTAATTCAGCTCCGTAAATGGCGAAGGAGACGAACATGGCAAACGGGCTCGATGATGTGGTGGCGGCGGAAACCGTGCTTTCCGATGTCGACGGCCTCGGCGGCCGGCTGACGATCCGTGGCCATTCGCTGCCGGAACTCGCCGGCCGCTGGCGCTATCCGCAAGTGGCGCGCCTGTTGCTCGACGGCTTCTTCGACGACCTTCCCGGCGATGCTGAACTGGCCGAGGCGATCGGCCGGGCGCGGGTCGAGGTGTTCCAGCGGCTGCAGCCGACTCTTTCCACACTGGCCGCGCTCGATGTCTACAGCGGCATGCGCGCCGGCATCGCCTTGCTGCCGGATGGCGGGACGCTGGCGGATGCGCTCCGGCTGATCGCCGCGCCAGCGGTACTGACACCGGCCTTGCTGCGGGCAAAACGCGGCGACAAAGCGGTCGCCCCCGACAAGGGTGCCGATCATGCCGCCGACATGCTGCGGATGCTGAGCGGCAAGGCGGATTCACCCGACCTGGCCAGGGCGCTCGACACCTATCTGGTCACCGTCTGCGACCATGGCCTCAACGCCTCGACTTTTGCCACCCGTGTCGTCGCCTCGACCCAGGCCGGGCTGACCTCGGCGATCCTGGCCGGGCTCGGCGCGCTCAAGGGGCCGCTGCATGGCGGCGCGCCCGGACCGGTCATCGAAATGCTGGACGCGATCGAGGCGAGCGGCGACGCAGCAGGCTGGCTGCGCGACGAGATCGTGCATGGCGAGCGCATCATGGGCTTTGGCCACCGTATCTACCGGGGGCGCGATCCGCGCGCCGACGTGCTGAAGGCGGTGGTGCGGCAGCTGGGCGGCAAGGGTGGAACCGGCCGCCGGCTGGCCTTCGCCGAAGAGGTCGAGCAGGCAGCGCTCGAGGTGCTGCGGGTCGCCAAGCCGCAGCGCTCGATCCAGACCAATGTCGAATTCTACACCGCGCTCCTGCTGGAAGCGGCGGGCTTTCCCGCGGAGGCGTTCTCCAATGTCTTCGCCGCGGGCCGCATCGCCGGCTGGATCGCCCATGCGCGCGAGCAGCAGACGACCGGGCGGCTGATCCGGCCGCAGTCGCGCTATGTCGGGCCGGTGCCGGATCTCGTCGCCTGAAGTCGGTCTCCGCCTTCAGGCGGAGAATCTCGCTCATGAGCGAAATTTCATGTGATCACGCGAGCGTGTTCGTGTTCTTGCCTTGGTCAGGACTTATATGCTGCACTGCAACATAGGTCCGCCGCGGCCGCGCCGACCCGATTCCCGGGCCGGATGAGCTGCTGGCACCCAACGA
Source organism: Mesorhizobium sp. M4B.F.Ca.ET.089.01.1.1 (assembly GCF_004022605.1). NCBI lineage: Bacteria > Pseudomonadati > Pseudomonadota > Alphaproteobacteria > Hyphomicrobiales > Phyllobacteriaceae > Mesorhizobium > Mesorhizobium sp. M4B.F.Ca.ET.089.01.1.1. Next base: position 205 of record NZ_RZOS01000457.1, on the reverse strand, counting down.
CAGGAACGCCATGACGACGAACGGCAAGGCGGAGGAAAACAAGAAGATCAACGTCGCGCTGCAGGGGGGTGGCTCGCACGGCGCCTTCTCCTGGGGCGTGCTCGACCGCCTGCTGGAGGACGGGCGGCTGGAGATTTCTGCGGTGTCCGGCACCAGCGCCGGCGCCATGAACGCGGTGGCGCTGGCCGACGGCTTCGTCCGTGGC
>NZ_RZOS01000456.1:0-4343 GCF_004022605.1 Mesorhizobium sp. M4B.F.Ca.ET.089.01.1.1 | reverse complement strand
CGCCGGCTCGTAGCCGCCCAGAAAGACCACCATCGACAGGGCCACCATCGGCACGACGAGGGCGAGATGGAGTTGCGGCGACAGTCCGAGATGCGCGAGCGCTCCTCCGAACAGCCCGGCGCCGAAGAAGCCGATGCTCCAGAACGAGTGCGCCCGGTTCATGATCCGGCGTCCGAGCAGGAACTCGGTCCTGTCTGCCTCGACATTGAGGACGATCTCGACGCTGCCGATCATCAAGCCGACCGGAAGCAGCATCAGGAACAGCGCAAGCGGCCCCGGCGCGTGCACAGCGAGCGCGTAGGCTGTCGCAATGAGCGGCACCAGGCCGAGCAGCGCGCGGCGGAAGCCGACGCGCTCCAGCAATGGCGCCGCCAGCGTCAGCGCGATCAGGGTGCCGATCGGCGTGCCGATCAGGCTGAGCCCGAGCGTGCCGTCCTCGATGTCCATGGCGCGCTTGATGTCGGGGAGCCGCGGGAAGATGTTGCCCATGGCGAAGGAATAGATCGCGAACCCGGCATAGACGCGGTGTTGAGGAGCAAGGCTGAGACCAAAACGCATCGCGGTGTTTTCCTTGAAGGGAGCAGACGGCTGGGTTTGCCAGCGGTCCGACAAGAGTCACTTCTTGCATAAACGTGCAAAACATGCAAGAACGTGTATAGCGAAATCAGGGTCATGCAATGCTGACGGATCAACGGCACCAGATCATCCGCGACCGTCTCGCGGTCGAGGGCAGGGTGCTGGCCGGGGAGCTGGCGAGCCACTTCGGCGTTTCCGAGGACACGGTCCGGCGCGACCTCAGGGAGCTGGCGAAAGCGGGCGAGTGCCGCCGCGTCTATGGCGGCGCGGTCGCATCGGCACCTTTGGCCGCGGCAACAGTCAGCCAGCGCAGCGGCCATGCGGTCGAGGAGAAGATGCGCCTGGCGAGCGCGGCCGTGAGGCTGCTTTCCGCCGGGCAGAGCCTGTTCATCGACGGCGGCACCACCAACGCGGCGATCGCCAGGGCCATTCCGCGCGAGCTCGACCTGACCGTCGCCACCAATTCGCTCGGCGTCGCCTCGGCGCTGTCCGATCACCCGCAGGTCGAGTTGATCGTGCTCGGCGGCAGGTTCGTCCGCGAGCTCGGAACCTGCGTCGGCGCCGACACGCTGGCCGCCATCGCGCAACTTGGCGCCGATCTGTGTTTCCTGGGCTCCTGCGGTCTCGACGCAGCGCGTGGCGTGACGGCTTTCGATTCGGCCGAGGCCGAGGTGAAGCGGGCCATGGCCAGGAACAGCGCCGGCATCGTCGTCGCCGTCACCAACGACAAGCTGGCCACCGCCGCGCCCTACCGCGTCGCCAGGGCCGAAGCGATCCGCCACCTTGTGGTGGAAAAGTCGGCGCCTGCCGCGATCCTCGCGGATTTCGAACGCCAGGGCGCCGAAATCCACTTTGCGTGACAAGCCAAGGCGGCGCGGCTGTGTGACCGCTTGCCTTGACAAAACCGGCCTCCCATGCGCTTTTCGCGCCAATTTTCGAGCCGGGCCGTCGGTCCGCAATCAGCATCCGGACTTCACCATGACAATGCATCGTTACCGCAGCCATACCTGTGCCCAATTGAGAAAGAGCGACGTCGGCGCCTCCGTCCGCCTGTCGGGTTGGGTGCATCGCGTGCGCGACCATGGCGGCCTGCTGTTCATCGACCTGCGCGACCATTACGGCCTGACCCAGATCGTTGCCGATCCGGATTCGCCGGCCTTCAAGATCGCCGAGACGGTGCGCGGCGAGTGGGTGATCCGCGTCGATGGCGAGGTCAAGGCTCGCCTGCCGGAGACCACGAACGCCAATCTGCCGACCGGCGAGATCGAGATTTTCGCGCGCGAGATCGAGGTGCTGTCGGCGGCCAAGGAACTGCCGCTGCCGGTGTTCGGCGAGCCTGACTATCCCGAGGACATCCGCCTGAAATACCGCTTCCTCGACCTGCGTCGCGAGACGCTGCACAGGAACATCGTGGCGCGCACCAAGATCATCGCCGAGATGCGCAAGCGCATGGGCGAGGTCGGCTTCACTGAATTCTCGACGCCGATCCTGACCGCGTCCTCGCCCGAAGGCGCGCGCGACTTCCTGGTGCCGTCGCGCATCCATCCCGGCACCTTCTATGCCCTGCCGCAGGCGCCGCAGCAGTACAAGCAGCTGATCATGGTCTCCGGCTTCGACCGCTATTTCCAGATCGCGCCCTGCTTCCGCGACGAGGACCCGCGCGCCGACCGTCTGCCCGGCGAATTCTACCAGCTCGACCTCGAAATGAGCTTCGTCGAGCAGGACGACGTGCTGTCGACGATGGAGCCGGTGCTTCGTGATGTGTTCGAGACTTTCGCCGCCGGCAAGCCGGTGACGCAGAAATTCCGCCGCATCCCCTATGACGAGGCGATGCGCACCTACGGCTCGGACAAGCCGGACCTGCGCAACCCGATCGAGATGCAGGCGGTGTCGGACCATTTCCGCGACTCCGGCTTCAAGGTGTTCGCCAACATCCTGGCCAACGATCCGAAGGCCGAAGTCTGGGCCATTCCCGCCAAGACCGGCGGCAGCCGCGCCTTCTGCGACCGCATGAATTCCTGGGCGCAGGGCGAGGGCCAGCCGGGCCTCGGCTACATCTTCTGGCGCAAGGAGGGCGACAAGCTCGAAGGCGCCGGTCCGATCGCCAAGAACATTGGCGAGGAGCGCACCGAAGCGGTGCGCCAGCAGCTTGGCCTCGCCGATGGCGACGCCGCCTTCTTCGTCGCCGGCGACCCGAAGAAGTTCGTCTCCTTTGCCGGTGCCGCGCGCACCCGCGCCGGCGAGGAACTGAACCTCGTCGACCGCGACCGTTTCGAGCTCTGCTGGATCGTCGACTTCCCGTTCTTCGAGTGGAACGAGGAAGAAAAGAAGATCGACTTCGCCCACAACCCGTTCTCAATGCCGCAGGGCGGTATCGAGGCGCTGGGCGGCGAGGATCTGCTCGGCATCAAGGCGTTCCAGTACGACATGGTCTGCAACGGCTTCGAGATCGCGTCCGGCGGCATCCGCAATCACCTGCCGGAGACCATGGTCAAGGCCTTCGAGACGGTCGGGCTCGACCGCGCCACCGTCGAGGAGCGCTTCGGCGGCCTCTACCGCGCCTTCCAGTATGGCGCGCCGCCGCATGGCGGCATGGCGGCCGGCATCGACCGCATCGTCATGCTGCTGGTCGGCGCCAAGAATCTGCGCGAGGTCACCATGTTCCCGATGAACCAGCAGGCCTACGACTTGCTGATGAACGCGCCTTCGGAAGCCACGCCGCAGCAGCTGCGCGAGCTGTCGCTGCGCGTGGCAGTGGCCAAGAAAGACTGACGGTAGCGTTGCAGCTGCTCTTTCTCCCCGTCTCTATACGGGGAGAAATGTCCGGCAGGACAATGAGGGGCAGCGCGGACGTCGGCGATTTGCGAGCGGTCGTAGCAGCTGAAGCCTTCTGACAGGCAATCGGGTCAGAAATTGAATTTCATATTTGCAGGCGTCGGCGCTGCACCTCATCCGCCTGCCGGCACCTTCTCCCCGTAGAACGGGGAGAAGGCAGCTAGTCCGATCAGTCCTCGTTGGCCTTGACCTTGACGCCGAGCGTCTTCGGCAGGTCGAGCGGGTTCGACATCGCACCAGCCATGATCAGCGCGAACGGCACAGCGGCCGGCGGCTCGGCCGAAATCTCCAGGCTCTTCGGGTCGTCGAGATATTTGCCGACCGCCGTCGTCACCTCGGCCGTCAGCTCCGGATTGTTGAGCTGCGCCATGCCGAACGGCACGATCGCCTTGGCCTGGTTAGCGATGTCCTTGCCCGACATGCCCTGCTGCTTGCCGACATATTCCAGCACCTTGTTGGTCAACGAATCGTCGTCGAAGCGGATCGAGGCGCTGTTGAACGAAAGCTGCTGCAGCAGGCCGAGCATGGCCATGCCTTGCGCCGAATTGTCTGCGCCCTCGGGCTGCGCGGCCATCTTCTTCTGCATCTCCTGCAGCGACTTGATGAAGTCGAGCGTATAGCCGCCGAGGCCGAAGGTCATGCCGAGCTTGCCGGCATTGTCGACAGCGATGTCGTATTTCGACAGTTCCATCTTGCCGTCCGCCGGCTGCCAGGTGCCGGCGATGTCGATATTGCCCGAAATGTTCTGGTAGCCGAGCGCTTCGATGGCTTCCTTGGACTTGGGGTCGTCGACCAGGGTCAGGTCGGCATTGAACTTTTCCGTCGTGCCGGAAAATTCCATCGCCTTGCCGTCCTCCGGCGGGGTGATCTCGATCGCCAGGCCGTCCATCGAGAAGGCGGTCTTGTCGGCAACCTTGACCGTCATGTTGGAG
>NZ_RZOS01000455.1:0-4351 GCF_004022605.1 Mesorhizobium sp. M4B.F.Ca.ET.089.01.1.1 | reverse complement strand
CGCTTTCCCCTACTCCGCCAGGTCGATCGTCTCCGTCGAATGCTCCACGCAGATGAAGCAGCATGAATCGCAGGGCTGGTCGTTGTCGGGGCCGACGCCCCAATAGGTGCCTTCGTCGCCGTCGACCCAGGCGCCGTAGCAGATCGATTCGCCCTCCTCGCAGGAGATCGGCAGTTGCTTGGTCTCGCCGTCGTCGAGGTAGAAATCCTTGTCATTGCCCGGCCAGACGTAGTCGCGGTCCTGGCTGTAGAGCTCGAGCCGCATGGCGTTGGGATGGCCGTTCCTGATCTCGAACGTGACGTCGCCGGCATGCGCCGCCGGCGCGGCCAGCGTGGCGATGAAGAACGCCGCGGCGATGCGGCGGGCGGTGAAGAAAGTCATGGCAGTCCCCCGAAAGAATCGGCCCCTCGGCCGAGAGTTCGACCATGCCATGCGAGGCTGGAACGGGGAAGGATTGGTTGGCGCTTTCCCCTACTCCGCCAGGTCGATCGTCTCCGTCGAATGCTCCACGCAGATGAAGCAGCATGAATCGCAGGGCTGGTCGTTGTCGGGGCCGACGCCGGCGGAGACCTGGTCGTCGCCATTGACCCAGGCGCCCCAGCAGATGTTCTCGCCCGGATTGCAGGAGATCGGCACCGATTTCCGCGCGCCCGGGCGGATCAGGAAGACCTTGTTGTCGCCCGGCCAGACCGTATCGCGGTCGCGGCTGAACAGTTCGACCGCGACGCCGTCCGAGCGCTTGTTGCGGACGAACACCGACATGTCGTCGGCGAGGGCTGGGCCGGCGATGAGCAGGGCGGCGAGGGCGAGGCGAATCATGGCGGCGGGTCCTGGAGAGTGGAGAGTAGAGCATGGGCGGGCGAAGCGCGTAATCTCCCCCCTCGAGGGGGAGATGGCCGGCAGGCCAGAGGGGGTCGCGCCCCGCGTGAAGCTCCGAGCCTTATCGTGACGAAAGGGGGCGCAGGCGTTCCACGCGCGACGTCTGTCGCCTTTGGCGACATCTCCCCCTCGAGGGGGGAGATCAGCGACCCACCACCACATGCGGCGCCAGCCGCTCGATCTCCGCGACAATGTCCGGCCCGCTCATGTCGAGCGAGTTGATCTCCATGCGCACGGTGTTGCCGCCAAACAGCGCATTGGCCAGCGCGTCGGGCGGCGCCTCGTTGAGCTCGAAACTGACCACGCCCGAGCCCTTGCCGGGGGAGGAGAGGCGCACGCTTTGCACCTTGTCCCATGGCACCAGCACGTCGCCGCGGCGGCGATCCCGAAAACCGTTCTCGTCGAGCACCACCTTGACCGAGGTGTCGAAGGCGCCGCGCGCGAGGTAGCCACCGAAGCCGAGGAAGCCCAGCGCCAGCAGCGCGACGAAGAACACCCGCCCGCCATCGGCGCCGTTGACCAGCCCCTTCAGCGCATAGAAGCCAAAGATCGCCGCCATCAGCAGCGACCCGGCGACGGAAGAGAACTTGTTGGTGGGACTGTTGCGGAGTTCTACGGACATGGGCGTGGCTTTCGAGGTGGGGGAGTAGAGCATAAGCGGGCGGGACGGCGGCGGTTCTTCCTTCTCCCCCTGCGGGAGAAGGTGGCCTCGCGAAGCGAGGTCGGATGAGGGGTGTTCCAGAAGACACGAACGGCTCATTTCTTCCAACACCCCTTGTGTGTCTGGAATCGTGCATTGTTGAGGGGTGCCACGGACCAGGTGCTTGCCTGATCCGTGGCGGCGGTCGAGAGCCCGTCACCCCTCAGGTAGCCTAAACCGTGGATGAGCTGGGGCCCGACCGCCTTCTTTTGTGAACCCGAACAGTTGCAAGGGGCAAGCCCCCGCACACAAGGAAGGGACCGAGAAGATGGCTGCAGGAACGGTTCAGGATGTCGGCATCGACGTTGCCAAGCGATGGCTCGACGTGGCCGTGTTCCAGACGCAGGAACAAGCGCGTTTCGACAACGACAAGGACGGATGGGCCAAGCTGAGCAAGTGGCTGAAAGGCCGCAACGTGCGCGCCATCGGCATGGAGCCGAGTGGAGGCTATGAGCGCGGCGTGGCCAAGGCGCTGCGCAAGGCGGGTTTACCGGCCAGGAACGTCAATCCGCACAAGCTGCGCCACTATGCCCGCGCGCTTGGCCGACTGGCCAAGAACGACCGCATCGATGCCCTGCTGATTGCACGCTATACCGCCGAACTGCCGACCCGGCCGGTGCAGTGCGACCCAATCGCCGAGCAACTGGCCGATCTGGTCGTGGCCCGCAGGCAACTCAGCGACGACAAGGTCAGCCTGGCCAATCAGCTCGAGCAGGTCCGCGAGCCGACGGTCAAGCGCATCTTCACCCAGCGTCTGCGCCGCATCGAGTTCGATATCGCACTGCTGGCCAAGCGCATGGCCGATCTTGTCGCCAGCCAGCCGGCGTTCGCGGCCAGGGACCGCCTGATCCAGTCCTTCCACGGTGCCGGTCCGGTGTTCAGCTATACCGTGCTGGCCTTGGCGCCGGAGATAGGGCAGGCCTCGCGGCGCGAAATCGCAGCCCTTGCTGGCCTGGCCCCATACGACTTCGACAGCGGCACCTTCAAAGGCCGCCGCATTATCTGGGGCGGTCGTCACGCCGTGCACAGGGTGGTCTATATGGCTGCCCTCACCGCCAGTCGCTCAAATCCCGTCCTCAAGGCCTTCCACCAGCGTCTCATCGCCAAGGGCAAGGAGCCCAAGGTCGCTCTCGTCGCCGTGGCACGAAAGATCCTGACCATCCTCAGCGCGATGATCCAAAACAACGAACCTTGGAATCCAAACAGGTCCTGACGAACACAGTTGCTCATCCGTCTCGGCGCTGCGCGCCCATCCACCTTCTCCCACAAGGGGGGAAGGAGAGGCGCTACCGTCCCGGCCTACCCGTCTTGCCCGGCCGACGCTTTTCGCGGCGGGCGTCGCCGGGATCCTCGTAGGAGCCGATACCGGCGCGCTGGCGAACGATTGGTTTAGGGGAATCGTCGCGTTCCTTCGCGCCCCCCTCTGTCCTGCCGGACATCTCCCCCACATGGGGGGAGATTGGCTTTGGTTTCGCCGGCACTTTTCCTTCGACCGGCTTTTCGGTCCGCCGCACCGTCATCTCGTCGAGCGAGTTCTTCTTGAACAGAGGCTTGGTGGGCTCGCCGGGAAGGCCGAAGTCGGAGCCGTGCGCCTCCTGCGCCGACTGCTTCTTGAACAGCGAGCGCGACACGGCACCCGCGGGCGTCGGCATGTCGGTGCCAGGGCCCATGTCGTCGATCGACGGTTTGGCGAACAGTGGCTTCTTCACCGGCACGGCGCCATCGGCGCCCATTTCGTCGAGTTGCGGCTTGCGGAAGAGGTTGGGCCGGGCAGCCTTGGCAGCCGCTTCGGCGGCACGTGCTTCGTCGAGCCTGCGGAAACGTTCCTGTTCCTCCGCGGTACGATGTTTCGCCACGCCCTTGTTGTGCTTGCCCTTTTCGCGGCCCGAGGCCGGGCTCTGGCTTTCGACCTCGCGTGCCAGCGGGTCGTCGGAGATGGCAAGCTCCATCTCGCGCAGCCGCTTGATCTCGTCGCGGACGCGGGCGGCCTTCTCGAAATCGAGATTGGCGGCGGCGTCGCGCATCTGCTTGTCCAGCGCCTCGAGATGGGTCTTCAGATTGTTGCCCATCATCGCACCGGCATCGTCGGTGAACTGCGAGATGTCGGCGCGGACATGGTCCTTCTCGTAGACCGAATCGAGGATGTCGGCGATGCGCGACTTGACCGATTCAGGCGTGATGCCGTTGGCGGCGTTCCACTCCATCTGCTTCTCGCGGCGGCGGTTGGTTTCCGCCATGGCGCGTTCCATCGAGCCGGTGATCTGGTCGGCGTAGAGGATGACCTTGCCGTCGACGTTGCGGGCGGCGCGGCCAATGGTCTGGATCAGCGAGGTTTCGGAGCGCAAAAAACCTTCCTTGTCGGCGTCGAGAATGGCGACGAAGCCGCACTCGGGAATGTCGAGGCCCTCGCGCAGAAGGTTGATGCCGACCAGTACGTCGAAGGCGCCGAGGCGCAGATCGCGCAGGATCTCGATGCGCTCCAGCGTGTCGATGTCGGAATGCATGTAGCGGACCCGGATGCCGTTCTCATGCAGATATTCGGTGAGGTCCTCGGCCATGCGCTTGGTGAGCACGGTGACCAGCGTGCGGTAGCCGGCCCTGGTCGTGTCGCGGATCTCGCCGACGACGTCGTCGACCTGGCTCTTGGCGGGACGCACCTCGACCGGCGGGTCGATAAGTCCGGTCGGACGGATGACCTGCTCGGCGAAGACGCCGCCGGACTGCTCCAGTTCCCAGCCGCCGGGCGTCGCCGAAACCGCGACAGACAGAGGA
>NZ_RZOS01000454.1:0-4371 GCF_004022605.1 Mesorhizobium sp. M4B.F.Ca.ET.089.01.1.1 | reverse complement strand
GCCCGATGTTGGCGAGAGAGAGCCCGTTCGCGGCGAGGGAAAGAGCGAATACGGCGCACAGAACGCTGCCCGCCACCAGCACGGGGCGATTGGAAAAGGACCACCGACTTGCGGGGCGTTCCGGGTTGACCAGCCGGATACGGGCGTCGCCGACACTTACGGTGAGCGGCAGCCTGCAGCGGCTGCCGTGGCCTTCATGGACGGTTTCGCCTGTGGCGAGCGTTACATCGCCGCCGACGGCCTCGATTTCAAACTGGCTGCCCTTGCGCCGCAGCCTTGCGTGGACCGGCGCGATGCCGGCATCCCTCAGCACAATGTCGGATTCCGTGCTGGAGCCGATCGTGTACAGCGTCTCCACCAGGCTGAGTTCGGCGCCGGCGTGGAATCCGTGGGTGACGCTGAGCACAACGAAACCTCCGGATGCCGGGGAGGGGGCGATGATCGACCGCAACCGGCGCGCTGGCGCGGCATCCAGATACCTGCCGATAGGACTATCGGTCATGCCACTTCATCTCCCGCCGATGACGATTTCAAATGCAGCGACGACGGCGTTGAAAGCTTCCTGCCGTGCAAGTACGCCGCCGGTTGCTTCGGCGGCGTACGGGTTCGAGATCCGCCTTAGGCCTTCTCAGCCGACTGGCCGAGCGTCCTCGCGGTGCTCATCAGCATGTCATGCTGGGATTTCGCGATCTCTTTCGTGATCTCCAGCCCAAACATGCGCTCCTGGTGCTTGATCATCTTGTCCAGGTTCTGTTCCGGCGACCCTGCAGAGCCGGACGTAATGGGAGGGGTAGCAGCCATCATTGTCTCCTTGCGAGAAATTCAAGTCGCAAACGCCGGACTCACACCGCTGCGCTCCGGCACATTGCCAAGGCAGCTTAAGGCAGCGTGGTTGAAAATGAAAGTCCATTTGGAATATTTGAGCCATACAAGTTCCAACTGTTGCGTTGGCCACGTTCTAGGAGTAACCTGCGAGGCGGGTGAATGGGGTATTTCGGATATGGAAAAAGGTCCTTTGGCCGAGCTGTTGGTCGAACGGTTCGAGAATATGCCGCCGCAGTTGCGGGTCGCGGCGCGTTTCGTGCTGGATCATCCCAAGGATGTCGCGCTGATGTCGATGCGCGAGCAGGCGCACCAGGCCGGCGTTTCCCACAGCACGATGATGCGGCTGGCGCGCTGGCTCGGGCTTGATGGCTACGAGGACATGCGCAGCCTCTATGCGCGAGCATTGCGTGAGACAATCGCCGGTGAGCCCGCGCGACAGGGTATCAAGCAGCATGGCGATCCGGGATATTCGACCGTCGGGGTCGTTGCCGATACGCTCGCGGCCCAGATTGCAAGTCTTGGCGAATATGGCAGTGCCGTGCAATTCATCGCCGCCGCCGGCCTGCTGGCGCGATCGTCCAATCTGTTCGTCCTGGCCACACGCTCCGCCTATCCGGTCGCGGGCCATTTCGCTCACATCATGTCGTTTCTGGCTGGCGGCGACCGCAAGGTGACGCTTGTCGGCGAGATGGGCGGACCTGGCCTCGATGTTCTGCAGCAGGCGGGACGCGGCGATGTGCTGCTGGCGATAGCCATGTCGCCGTATGAACGCACGACGATCGATGTTGCGCGGCAGTCGGTTCGGCAGGGCGTCGGCGTGGTGGCAATCACCGACAGCAGCGTGTCGCCGCTGGCCCGGATCGCGCGGGAAACAATCATCGTCACGTCAAATTCGCAGTCGTTCTTCCGCAGCCTGGCGCCGGCCTTCGCCGCCGTCGAAATCCTGGCGGCACTGACGGCTGCGCAGTCCGAGGTGGATGCCGCGGATCGAATTAAGCAGTCGGAAGAGCAGCTTGCCGCTTTCGGCATTTATTGGAAGCCCCCCAGATAGCATTGGAACGTTGCTGTCTGGGCGGGCGTGACGGCAGCCAGGCTGCCGGCAACGGTGATTCCCGGAGGTCGTCCAGATGGTTCGCCCGATAACGCTCGCCAAGCCGCCGGTCCAACCGCAAAAGGTCGACGCCAAAGCAAATGCCGCGCAGGTTGCGCGGCTGGAGGCGCAGGCAGCGCAACTGCGCGAGCAGATCCGGCTTGCCAACAGAATGGGCGAGCGCGATTGGGCGGCGCAGGCGCGCCAGCAACTGGCGCAGGTGAATAGCGAACTGAGTTGGCTTCAGCCGCCGCCGGTCGCGGTTCCGGCAATGCCGGGCGTCAATGTCGTCAACGCCAGCGCAGGCACGTCGGGCAATGGCGCGACAGTGGCGCCGGCTCTCTATGTGCGCCCCGATCTCGCCGCAACCGCCGCGACGGTGAAACTCGATGGGGGCCCGGCCGAAGAGAACCCCAAGGACGCGACGACCGCCCGCAACATTGTCAACGACGTCACCGGCGGCAAGAGCATCGACCAGATTGCGTCCGCTCGCGGCATGACGCGCGAACAGGTTATCGCCGCGCTCAGGTCCGGCGGGATGATCGTGTCGACCACCGACCCGACAAGCGGCAATGGCGACGTGCAGACGACGAAAATCACGGATGGCAGCGGCCGCACCGTCACCCAATATTACGACTACCAGCACGACAGCTACTATACGAGCGTCCAGGCACAACCCAATGGCGCGGCAACCACCACGCCGGTCCGCGACGGGCTCGGACGCAAGGAGACCAGCAGCTACAATCCCGATACCGGCGCCATCACGACGCGGTATGAAGACGATCTCGGCACAGGCACCGTCACCGAGCGGACGTCGATGCCCAACGGGACCTCGGTGGAAACGGTGACGCCGGGCGCCGGCCCGTCGCTTCCCGTCACCACCGTCACCGGTCCGGACGGCCGCAAGACCATATTGGCGGCCTCCCAGGATCCGGGCGGGGCCAGCACGCACAACATCAAGCAAGACCTTGCCGATGGAAAGAGCATCGAGCAGATCGCGCAGGAAAACGGCCTTACCAGCGAGCAGGTGATCGCCGAATTGCAGGCCGCCGGCTATAAGGTGACGGCCACCAGCAGCAGCGACGCGCAGTCGGTCGAGCTCGCCGATCCGCGCACCGGCGACAAGACGGTCTACTCTTACGACTATCAGCACGATGTACGCACCGTCACGACGACGGCGGACGGGAAAAAAACGTCGCAATCCATCGATGGCAACGGGACCGAAACCAAGACCGTCACCGACAAGGACGGCCGGGTGACGATGACCGTCACCGAGAAGATCAATGGCGGCAAGCCCGTCGAGTACGAGGTCAAGCCGGGCGACAACCTGACCCTGATCGCACGGAAATATGGCGTATCGCTCGACGATCTCAGGCGGACGAATCCCGGACTGTTCGATTCGGCCCGTGATCCGGACGTCATCAACGCCGGAGAAAAGGTCACCATCGAAGACGGCACGCGAACGACCGTGAAGGTCACGTTCAACGGCTATACGCTGACCACCACGCCCGATGGCAGCATGACGCTGCACAACGACACGACCGGCAGCGAGCTGAAGATCGAGGTTGGCACGGCGCAGCAGGCGTTGGCCGAACTGCTGATGAAAATCAACCCGCAGAGCAAGGATCCCGAGCAGGCCAAGACCGACACGGTTCTCAAGACGATTCTGGAAGGAGTGCTCGGCGGGGCAAGTCCTGAGCTTGCGCAAGAGGTCGCAGATAAGCAGCAAGCAGTAAAGGACGCGATCAAGCAATATGGTGGCGGAAGGCCGGCGACGCCGAATCTCGACGGCAGCGCCACATCGGTTGGCCCGTTCGGCGAGCCGCCGTCGGCTACGGCTCCGTCAGGCGGCAAGTGGGTGCCGCTGATGGTCGACGGGAGCTGGCAGTGGTTTGATCCGGAAGTTGCCAAGGCGATCGCCGCCGAAAACGCTGTGATAGCGCGTCTCGGCGAAGCACAGGCAAAGCCTGAGCAGAGCGGGGCCCAGCTCGACGTCTATGCGCTGGACCCCGAATTTAAGGGAGCCGTGAATAGCGCCGAGACGACACTCGATAAGGTGCTGGCGCCGTATGGGCTGCAATGGCAGGCCCCCGAGCCGAAAGGCACGCTGGCGGATGCGCAAAAGCGGCTGACCACCGCCAACAGCATGCTGCAAAGTGCCAGCACTGCCAGGGCCGAGTACGCACAGGGCGAGAAGAACCTCCTTGATGCTCTGGGCAAGCAGGCAACCCTGCCGATGCTCAGCGATCCGAGCAAGCCGTCCGTCGGTCCTGTCGGTGGGCCCAGCCGCGAGGAAACCAACCTGCAGGGCAAGGCCGAGCACGCGGGGGTGACGCAACTCTTCATCAACGCGGCGCTGCACACCGCGCGAGGCAACAAGGCCACCATCGACCAGATGGTCAGCGCGACGGAATTGGAGCTCTACGGCGTCAAATCCGGGAGTCCCGAGTATACAG
>NZ_RZOS01000453.1:0-4374 GCF_004022605.1 Mesorhizobium sp. M4B.F.Ca.ET.089.01.1.1 | reverse complement strand
GTGCAGGAGGACAATCTTCGGGTCGGTGGTGGCGGCGGCGAAAGCCATGCCGCCGAGCCGCTTGCCGTCGTCGGCGACCAGGAATTCGGAGTTCGGCCGCGTCAGCCGCGCCTTCAGCGAGGCGATCGAATGCCAGTCGTCGGTGATCGCCGTCACCCTTTCGACGCCATAGATGGCGTCATAGGTCGCGTGCCACGTCTCGACCAGCAGCGCGCGGATCGCAACAAGATCGCGCTCGCTGGCGGTACGGACGAACATCGCTTTATTCGATGCCGAGCTTGGCCTTGACCAGGTCGTTGACGGCCTGCGGATTGGCCTTGCCGCCGGTCGCCTTCATCACCTGGCCGACGAACCAGCCGGCCATGGTCGGCTTGGCGCGCGCCTGCTCAACCTTGTCCGGATTGGCGGCGATCACCTCATCCACCGCCTTCTCGATGGCGCCGGTGTCGGTGACCTGCTTCATGCCGCGGCTTTCGACGAGCGCGCGCGGATCGCCGCCCTCGTTCCAGACGATCTCGAACAGGTCCTTGGCGATCTTGCCGGAGATCGTGCCTTCCTTGATCAGGTCGAGGACGGCGCCGAGCTGCTCGGGCGAAACCGGAGCGTTTTCGATGTCTTTGCCGGCCTTGTTGAGGGCGCCGAGCAGATCGTTGATGACCCAGTTGGCGGCGAGTTTGCCATCGCGCCCGGCAGCCACCTTCTCGAAATAGTCGGCGATCGGCTTTTCCGACACCAGGATCGAGGCGTCGTAGGTCGACAGGCCGAGCGCCGCTATCAGCCTTGCCTTCTTGTCGTCCGGCAGTTCCGGCAGGTCCTTGGCCAGCGCGTCGACATAGGCCTGGTCGAATACAAGTGGCAGAAGATCCGGGTCGGGGAAATAGCGGTAGTCATGCGCCTCTTCCTTGGAGCGCATCGAACGCGTCTCGCCCTTGTTGGGGTCGAACAGCCGCGTTTCCTGATCGATCTTGCCGCCATCCTCGAGGACGGCGATCTGTCGGCGCGCCTCGTATTCGATGGCCTGGCCGATGAAGCGGATCGAGTTGACGTTCTTGATCTCGCAGCGCGTGCCGAAGTCGCCGCCCGGCTTGCGCACCGAGACGTTGACGTCGGCGCGCAGCGAGCCTTCGTCCATGTTGCCGTCGCAGGTGCCGAGATAACGCACGATGGTGCGCAACTTGGTCACATAGGCCTTGGCCTCGTCGGCCGAGCGCATGTCGGGCTTGGAGACGATCTCCATCAGCGCCACGCCGGAACGGTTGAGATCGACATAGGACATGGTCGGATGCTGGTCGTGCATCGACTTGCCGGCATCCTGCTCCAGATGCAGCCGCTCGATGCCGACCTCGATGTCCTCGAACTCGCCCTGCCGGTCCGGGCCAACCGAGACGATGACCTTGCCCTCACCGACGATCGGCTGCTTGAACTGCGAAATCTGGTAGCCCTGCGGCAGGTCCGGATAGAAATAGTTCTTCCGGTCGAAGACCGACTTGTGATTGATCTCGGCCTTCAGGCCGAGGCCGGTGCGGATTGCCTGCTTGACGCATTCCTCATTGATGACGGGCAGCATGCCGGGCATCGCCGCGTCGACCAGGCTGACATTGGCATTGGGCGCCGCGCCGAAAGAGGTCGCCGCCCCGGAGAACAGCTTGGCCTCCGAGGTGACCTGGGCATGCACTTCGAGGCCGATGATGACTTCCCAGTCGCCGGTGGCGCCGGGGATCAGGCGTTTTGCGTCGGGCGTGCGGGTATCGATGATGCTCATGGTGGCCTGCGCTTCTGGCTCGCGAGATTTGCGATTTTCGCGAATTTGGGTGTTGGCCTTCGCTAGTGCAATCCGCTCCATCAGACAAGCGCAAAGCCCGCTTGCTGGCCTTTTCGGCCGCCTTCGCTTATAGGACGTCCATCCAATGGAGAGTGGATGTCCACTTACGCTCAGTCCCGGTAAGGCCCTGACCTCGTAGCGAGGCAGGGCGACAAAACCTGAAACCCCGTGCCGCGAAATCCCGCGGCGGCGGCTTTTGTTGTTTTCCCGGGAATTCTCCAGATGGACATTTCGCGCATTGAACAGCGCATCCTGCACCTGCTCGCGCAGGGCGGGCGCATCGAAATGGAAAAGAATGCCAGTAAGAAGATCGCTTCGGTCCAATGCCTGACCCGCGACGGCTGGCGCTACCCAGGCGTCGATCTCGAGCTCTTTCGAAAACTGAGACGGAAGAAGGCGGTGTCCTCGTCGGGTGGCGGCCCCTACCGCATCACCCGGCGCGGGCTCGAACTCGTACGCGCCGAACTCGACAACAGATAGAGGCGTTCGCGCCTCAACTTCCGCCGACCGGCAGCGGCCGGCGGATCGTCTGTGCGTCCGCTAGGCGGTGGCGATATAGGCCCTGATCTCCTCGGCCTCGCGCTCGACATCCTCGATGCGACGCTTGACGACGTCGCCGATCGACACGATGCCATAGAGCAGGCCGTCCTTTTCCACCGGCAGATGGCGGAAGCGGCCCTTGGTCATGATCTCCATCACCTCGTTGACGGTGTGGTTCTCGTTGCAGATCTTCACCTTCGGCGTCATCGCCGAACGCACCGCAATATCGAGCGCCGCAGCACCTTCCTTGGCCAGCACGCGCACGATATCGCGCTCGGAGAGGATGCCGACGATCTTGTGGTCGCCATTGGTGATGACCAGCGCGCCGATCCTGTGTTCGGTCAGGATGCGAATGGCCTCGCTCAGCTTTTCGTTCGGCCCGAGCGTCAACACGTCATGGCCCTTCTTCTCGAGAATTGCCTTAACAGTCATGGCGTCCTCCTCAGCTTTTGCTGCCGGTTCCTGCCCTGACCGGCATTCACGTTCCGGTGAACATGGTGCGCCGTGATTGTTTGCATTTCAAGTGCGGCGCGGCCTGTCTGGCCTGCCGCGTCGCGGCAGTCCGACGGATCGCTATCTCAGTAGGATTTCTTCATCGGCCGAATGCTGATCTCCGTTACCTCGGCGGTCCACGGGAGCGTAAGTGAATCAATCACGATTGCGGCGACATCCTCCGGTTGGAGTAGCAGATCTGGCTCGAAAGCTCGTCCCTCGTTCACACATAAATTTTCGGTTCTGGTCGTCGCTGTGCGGCCCGGAAATACGCTGAGAACGCGCACATCGTCCCCATTGACCTCCTGCCTGAGGGTGTCGGCAATGGATTTGAGCGCATGTTGGGTAGCCGCGAAATGGCCTCGTCCTGCTGCGCAAGTCAGCCCCGCGCTTGAGTTGATGAAGACAATTTGACCTCTGGGTCGCCTAAGGAGAGGCAGCGCTTTCTGTGTAAGGACCAGAGGCCCACGCACATTGGCGGCATATTGCAAATCGATCTGCTTCGCAGCGGCCTCTTCCAATTTTCCGTGACTTATGATTCCAGCGCAGTGAACCAGTATGTCAAGGCGGCCGAATGCCCGATCAATACAACGACACAATTGTTTGATCGCTGTTTCATCAGTTAGATCGCATATCCTGATATTGACTTGTTGCCCAAACGGCCTGCAGAGATCGGCTGTGCAATTTAGTCGACTTTCGTCTCGACCCACTAGACATAAACGCGCCCCAGCCATTGCCAGGGCCAAGGAAATGCATCTGCCAATCCCGCCGCTTGCTCCGGCGACCAGGGCGCACTGCTGATAGAGTTTCTTGCTGAACAAAGGGCTCGCAGGATCCTTGGCCTGCGTATCGGGGCCAACATCGCCTGCGATGGCGGCCTCGGCTTTCCCGAGATTGTTGGATTTGGACATCGTCCTAGCTTCCTTTCCACAATGTATGCGTGTGGCGGAGCGCGATGCAAGATGACGAAAAGGTGTAAAGTGGTGGTAAGCCAACGTTCCAAAGCATTAGAATGATGGAGAGATTCCAATAAATAGGCTTCGAAGGGATGCAATCGGAGCAAGAATGGCGCTCGGAAACCTCACGTCTTGGCCCGCAGCAGGGATCGCTCAGGGCGTCCGGTCGCGGCGGTCGAAAACGCGCACCCCGAAAAAGCCGGCGACGAAGCCGCCAATATGGGCCTCCCAGGCGATCTGGCCGTCGATGCCGGGAGCAAAGCCGACAAGTCCGGTGACGAGGTTGATGACCATCCAGACGCCAAGAAAAGTCATGACGCCGCGCGAGCGCAGCACCGCGCCGATCGGCAGCGGCGCTCCGGCGAAGGCCGCATGGCCGGACGAGCGATCGACACGGAAGCCGTAGCGCGCGGCCGCTCCCATCATGCCCGAGATCGCCCCCGACGCGCCGACCAGCGGCGTCTGCTCGAGCGGATGCAAGGCAAAGAACAACGCAACCGCCGCAAGCCCGGTCGCCCCGAAGAACAGCGCGAAGCGAAGCGCGCCGTAGCGGTTCGCCAACGG
>NZ_RZOS01000452.1:0-4405 GCF_004022605.1 Mesorhizobium sp. M4B.F.Ca.ET.089.01.1.1 | reverse complement strand
CCTGCTCCTCCGACTGGCCGACGGTGGAGATTTCGGGCACAGCGTAGATGCCATAGGGAAAGGTTTCCGGCGGCGGCGGCAACAGCACGCCGAAAGCGTGGCAGGCGGCCACCCTGCCCTGCTCCATCGAGGTCGAGGCAAGGCTCGGGAAGCCGATGACGTCGCCGGTGGCATAGATGTTGGGCACGCTGGTCTGAAACGTGTTCGCGTCGACCTTGATGCGGCCCCTGGAGTCGGACTCGATGCCGACCACGTCGAGGCCAAGGCTGCCGAGATTGCCGCTGCGGCCGGCGGCATAAAGCACGATCTCGGAGCGGATGGTGCGGCCATCGGCAAGGGTGACCTCGGCATAATCGGGCTTTGAGGTGATCTCCTTGACCGTGCTGCCGAGGCGGATGGTCATGCCGCGATCGCGCATCTGGTGGATGAAGTCGTCGACGATCTCGCGGTCGACGAAATCGAGGATGGTGTTGCGCGGCTCGACCAGCGTCACCGGCACGTCGAGGGCCGAAAAGATGGTGGCGTATTCGACGCCGATGACGCCGGCGCCGATCACAGTCAGCGTGCGCGGCAGCCGGTCGAGCTCCAGCATCTCGTCGCTGTCGAAGACGCGGGTCTTGTCGAACGGCACGTCGCGCGGCCGGTGCGGCCTTGTGCCGACGGCGATCAGCGCGTTGGCGAAACCGACCTCTGAGTAGTCGCCATTGTCGCTCGTCAGGCTGACCTTGTTGGGGCCGAGGAATTTCGCCGTGGCGCGCGAACTCTTGACCGCGTTGCGCATGAACTGGTGCTGCAGCACCTCGACCTCGTGGTCGAGTGTCTTGTGCAGGCGCTCGACGAGGTCGCTGACCGAAATGTCCTGCTTGACCCGGTAGCCGCGTCCGTAGAAGCCGCGCTCGCGCCAGCCGGAAAGGTTGAGAACCGTCTCGCGCAGTGTCTTCGACGGGATGGTGCCGGTGTGGACCGAGACGCCGCCGAGGCGCCGGCCCCTGTCGACCACAAGCACCGATTTGCCGAGCTTGGCCGACTGCACCGCGGCGCGGCGCCCCGAAGGCCCGCTGCCGATGACCAGCATGTCATAGTCCATGGTACCCCGTCCCCTCGGCGTCTTGTTGCGCCGCAACAAGCTAACGCCATCCGCGCCGTGAATTCAACCGCTCGAGCGACCTCCGCACGTCGCACCCCGACCGACGATCTTGATTCCGCCATCGGCTTTCACCATTTCAATGGCGGATTGCCCGCACCCTATCGCGGGCCCGGTTACGAGGGCATGACATGAACGCGCGTGTACTTGACGGCGAAATCATTACCAGCAGGCTCGACGACGTCAGGGCCTATGACGGCGTGCGCACCCGGCGCATCCTTGCCTGCCTGATCGACTATCTGATCATCGGGCTGCTCACCATTCCCTTTGCCATCCTGGTCGCCGTCCTCGGGCTGCTGACGTTTGGCCTCGGCTGGATGCTGTTCTCGGTGCTCGTGCCGGCGGTCGCCGTTCTCTATATCTGGAACACGCTGGGCAGCGCCGACCAGGCGACCACCGGCATGAAGCTGATGGGCATCCGGCTCGACCGCCTCGACGGCACCCGCATCGACGGGCTGACGGCTGTCGTGCATTCGGTGCTGTTCTGGGCCGGCAACGTCGTCCTGACGCCGCTGGTGCTCCTGGTGACGCTGTTTTCGGACCGCAAGCGCACGCTGCACGACCTGCTGCTTGGCACGGTGGTCAGCCGTACAGATCGCTGAAACAGCATTTTCGAGGGCGAACGCGGGCGCTTATGCGCAAATATGAAGGCCCTCAGTCAGCCACCGCTCCACAATCCTGTTGAATTTTTCGCCGGTCGGGCCAAAGGTAAGGCGATTCGTAGGAGCGTTTCCCGGAATCCATGACGCAGCACCCGACCCAGTCGCCGCAGTTCTTCCTGACCGCGCCGTCGCCGTGCCCGTATCTGGAGGGCCAGTTCGAACGCAAGGTGTTCACTCACCTCGTCGGCGACAAGGCGCCCGAGATGAACGACCTGTTGACGCAAGGCGGTTTCCGGCGCTCGCAGAACATCGCCTACCGGCCCGCCTGCGAGACCTGCCGGGCCTGCGTGTCGGTGCGCATCCTGGCGCAGGAATTCACCGCCAGCCGCAACATGAAGCGGGTGATCCAGCACAATGCCGACCTCGTCGGGGCCATGCACGACGCGCAGCCGTCGACCGAGCAATACTCGCTGTTCCGCGCCTATCTCGACGCCCGCCATCGCCGCGGCGGCATGTCGGACATGACGGTGCTCGACTACGCCATGATGGTCGAAGACACGCATGTCGACACCAAGATCATCGAATACAGGCGGCGCGGCCCCGACACCTTCATCACCGGCAAGGGCCAGGGCGAGCTGATCGCGGTGGCGCTGACCGACAAGATGGCCGACGGGCTGTCGATGGTCTATTCCTACTTCAATCCGGACTTCGAGGACCGCTCGCTCGGCACCTTCATGATCCTCGACCATATCGCCCGAGCGAGAGCCATGGGCCTGCCCCATGTCTATCTCGGCTACTGGGTCAACGGCTCGCGCAAGATGAGCTATAAAATGCGCTTCATGCCGCAGGAGCATCTCGGCCCGAAAGGCTGGGAACGCTACGAGCACGAAGCGGTCACGCGCTGACTAACCCTTTCCAAGCCCGACCTTAAAACTGTTTCAAGCAGCGGGATGCTGGTCTTGCCGCCGAACGGCGAGAGAATGCGCTATCGCGCCGCCGGCCGTCCGCCTGCAAATTCCATTGCGAGAATTGCCGACATGTCCTCCCACCACGACCACCAGAAAGGCCTTCTGCTCACCGCCATCGGCGGCATGACGCTGACCGTCGACATCCCGCTGATCAGGCTCGCCCATGGCGAGGCATGGACGATCCTGTTGCTGCGCACCGGCACCACTTTCCTTGCCGGACTTGTCATCTGGGCGGTCTGGCGCTCGCTGAGCGACCGGGCGCCGCAACTCGTTCCCGGGCGGGCGGGGCTTGCGGTGGCGACGCTCTACGGGCTCGGCTCGATCGCCTTCATCACCGCCGTCTACAACACCTCGACCGCCGACCTCGTCTTCATCCTCGCCTTCACCACCATGTTCTCGGCGCTGCTGTCCTGGCTGTTCCTGAAGGAACGACCACGGCCGCTGACGCTGGCGGCACTGGCGCTGATGATCGTCGGCGTCGCCATCATCGTCGGCGACTCCATCGGCAACGGATATCTGTTCGGCGATGTCATGGCCCTGTGCTCCGCGCTCTGCGTCGCCTGCGCGATCACCATCTCGCGCGCCAGCGGCAAGGACATGGGCTTCACCTCGCTCATCGGCGTGGTGCTGCCCTTCAGCGTCGCCGCCGTCATGGTCTCGAAGACCGGCTTTCAGGTGGACGCGCCGTGGTGGATCATCTTCAACGGCGCGGTGATCATGCCGATCTCGTTCTTCTGCCTGGCCAACGGGCCGAAATACATCTCAGGGCCGGAAGTGGCGATGTTCTACCTATTGGAAACGGTGCTGGCGCCGGTCTGGGTCTGGATGATCTTCTCCGAGACGCCGTCGCGCAACAGCCTGATCGGCGGCGCGATCCTGATCGTGACGCTTGTCGGCCATTCGCTGTGGCAGTTGCATGAGGGGCGCAAGCGCCGCGCCACGCTGGCGGTCAGTCACCCGGTCTGAATCTTCTTCTTTTCCGTGGCGATCTCGATCTGCGGCGGGCCGTCCTTGGTCTCCGCAAGCGCCGTGGCAGCGGAATCGTCCATCAGTTCGACCTCGCGCAGCCACTCGCGCCAGATCGCGACCAAGAGCGCCATCAGCACCGGGCCGATGAACAGGCCGAGGAAGCCCATCGTCTTGACGCCGCCGATCAGGCCGAAAAAGGTCGGCAGGAAAGGCAGTTTGATCGGCCCGCCGACCAGCTTGGGGCGCAGCGTCTTGTCGACGATGAACAGCTCGACCGCGCCCCAGGCAAAAAGCGCCAGGCCCGCCATTGGCGAGCCGCTGGCGGCAAGGTAGATCGACACCAGGGTGAAGGAGAGCGGCGCGCCGCCGGGGATCAGCGCCATGATGCCGGTCAAGGCGCCGAGCGTCACCGGCGACGGCACGCCGGCCAGCCAGTAGGCGACGCCAAGCACCACTCCCTCGCCGATGGCGATGATGGTCATGCCGGTGACGGTGGACGAGATCGTCGCCGGCACCACGCGCGAAATCCGCTCCCAG
Organism: Mesorhizobium sp. M4B.F.Ca.ET.089.01.1.1; assembly: GCF_004022605.1. Lineage (NCBI taxonomy): Bacteria > Pseudomonadati > Pseudomonadota > Alphaproteobacteria > Hyphomicrobiales > Phyllobacteriaceae > Mesorhizobium > Mesorhizobium sp. M4B.F.Ca.ET.089.01.1.1. The sequence goes on along the minus strand of NZ_RZOS01000452.1, from coordinate 185 downwards.
CGGGTCGGCAGGATGCGCTCGCCGAGGCGGTCGACCTGCGCGGCGAAATGTTCGCCATCGCGATAGGCGAAGAACAGCGCGATCATCATGAACAGCAGCGTCAAAAGCAGGCCGAACGCGCTGCCGCCGGCGGCGAGCGCGCCGCGATAGATGCTGCCGATATTGGCGCCGCTGACCAATTGGAT
>NZ_RZOS01000451.1:0-4423 GCF_004022605.1 Mesorhizobium sp. M4B.F.Ca.ET.089.01.1.1 | reverse complement strand
GCCAGGAGCGGCATTGGGCGCCGGCGCTTCGACCGGGGCGCCCGCCGGCGCGGAGACTGTCGTCACGCTTCCGGGCTCTGCCAGCCCGAGGATCTTGGCCAGCGGCTTTTCGGTGTAGAAGGCAAGCTTGCGCTTGCCGGCCTTGGAGACATTGATGCCGTCGTCCGAGCGCAGCCGCACCGCCTGGCCGTTGATGTCGGGGCCGGTGGTGACGAAAGCGCCGTTCTCGTCGACGAAACCGTCCCAGACATCGACGAACTCGCCGCCATGCTTTTCGGCGGCCGAGCGGTAGATGTCGTTGAAGGCCAGCATGTCGGAAGTCATCTTCGGCAACCGGAAGGCCGGCATGCCGACCCACAGGAACGGCACCTTGGCTTCCGCGATGGCCTTGCCGAGCGCATCGGTGCGGCGCTCATATTCCTTGGTCCAGTTCTCGGATCGCGGCTGTTCGCGCACGTCGCCGACCTTCATCTGCTGGCGGTCGTTGGAGCCGAGCATGACGACGACGACCGATGGTTTCTCGGTCTCGATCAGCGTTTTGATCTGTTCTGGCCAGTTGTAGAAATCATCGCGCACGAAGCCGGAAGAACCGTTGCTGCGCACCGCGATCCTGACGCCGGCGTTTTCGGCGAAGGCGGTGTCCAGGCCCTCGCCGAGACCGCTCGCCATGAAATCGCCGACCACCAGCACGGCGCGGGCATCCGGCGTCTTCTCGACGATCGGCGTCTGTGGCTCTGCCGGCAGGCGCGGCTTGGATTTCCTGGTCTTTGCCTTCGGCCTTGCCTTCTGGATGTCGAGCGGCGGCTCGAAGCGCTCGCTGCGGCGCGGGAACAGCAAGTCACGCAGCGACCAGCCGCGGCTCTGCTCCTCCTGCGCCATGGCGGGCGTGTGGAAGGCGCTGGCCGCAGCCACCGCCAGGACGGCGAGGGCCAGGATCAGGATCGGCGTGCGGCGAACGATCGCCAGTATGCGCCCAGCCGAAACCAATCACTTCCTCCGTCCCTGAGGCGTTCCTATTTCTTGCGGAGCCATTTGAGCACTTCCATGCTCGGATAGCCATCCTGGGTCAAGCCGGCCTTCGCCTGGAAGGCCATGATGGCGGCCTTCGATCCCTCGCCGATCTTGCCGTCGAACTTGCCGTCATAATAGCCGTGTTCGGAAAGCCGCTGCTGCAGTTCCTGCCGCTCCTCGAAGCTCAGCTTGGTGAAGGGCCGTTTCCAGTCCTGAACCAGGCCGCTGCCACCAGCGATCTCGTCGGCAAGAAGGCCGACGGCGAGCGCGTATTTGTCGGCGTTGTTGTAGGCCTTGATGACCGAGAAGTTCTTGATCATCAGGAAGGCCGGCCCGCCGCGGCCGTCGGGCACTTTCAGCGTCGCCTTGTCGGAGCCGTTCTTGAACGGCTTGCCGTTGGCCCTGACGACGCCAAGCGCCTGCCATTGCGCCAGCGTCTTCGAGCCGGCGGGAAGCTTGCCGGCCGGCAGGACGACCTCGTAGCCCCAGGTCTTGCCGGCCTGCCAACCGTTCTTCCGCAGCAGATTGGCGGCCGTCGCCAGCGCATCGGGGATCGAGTTCCAGATGTCGCGCTTGCCGTTGCCGTCCATGTCGATGGCATAATGCTGGTAGCTGGTCGGTATGAACTGGGTGTGGCCCATGGCGCCGGCCCACGAGCCGCTGAGATGGCTTTCGTCGATGTCGCCGCTCTGCAGGATCTTCAGCGCCGCGATCAGCTGGGTGCGGGCGAATTTCGAACGCCGCGGGTCGGCATAGCCAAGCGTCGCCAGCGAGCGGATGACATTGCGCATGATGTCGTTGCGCTTGAGGATCTCGCCATAGTTCGATTCCATCGACCAGATGGCGAGCAGGATGTTGCGGTCGACGCCGAACCGCGCCTCGATCCTGTCCAGCCACGGCTTCCATTTCCTGGCCATCTGCTGGCCGACGGCGACCGACTGGTCGTGCACGCGGTTGTCGAAATAGTCCCAGGCGGGTGCCGTGAACTCGGGCTGGGTGCGGGCCTTTTCCAGCACGACCGGATCGACATCGGTGATGTTCCTGAAGGCCTGGTCGTAGATCGCACCGGAGACGCCGCTCTGCACCGCCGTGGCGCGGAAGCTGGCAACCCATTGCCGGAATCCGGCATCGGCGAAAGCAGGTCCCGCGGGCATCAGCAGGGCAAGCGACAGGCTGGCCGCCGTCACGACGCTTGCAAGGCGCTTTGCGGTGCTGCGAACGGACATCTGTTCCTCCTTTTTCGTATCAGGAAGATCATTCATCGCCGAACCCGGTTAGTATTTAGTTTACCATAGGTGGGGGCGGGAACGAAAAGACGCGACGATGCTTTACGCACTGCAAGTTTTGTAAACTCGGCGTTCCTTACATCTCGATTCCGGCGCGAAAATGTCTCAGAACGGGATTGCGGAGCGCGTAATCAAGCGGATAATTGGCAGCATGAAGAGAGTTCGCAAAGCAGTCTTCCCGGTCGCTGGTCTCGGTACGCGGTTCCTTCCCGCCACCAAGGCAATTCCCAAGGAAATGCTGACCGTCGTCGACCGACCGGTCATCCAGTATGTGGTCGACGAGGCGCGCGACGCCGGCATCGAGCATTTCATCTTCGTCACCGGCCGCAACAAGGCGGTCATCGAAGACCATTTCGACGTCCAGTTCGAGCTCTACGACACGCTTGCCCAGCGCGGCAAGGACGACCAGCTCGCCCGCCTGCAGCGGCTGCAGCCGGCGCCGGGCCAGACCAGCTTCACCCGCCAGCAGGTGCCGATGGGGCTCGGCCATGCCGTCTGGTGCGCCCGCGAACTGGTCGGTGACGAGCCCTTCGCGCTGCTGTTGCCCGACATGATCATGCAGTCGGAAAAGAGCTGCATGAAGGACATGGTCGAGCTTTATGCCGAGACCGGCAACAACATCATCGCGGTGCAGGAATGCGATCCGGCCGAGGCGCATAAATACGGCATTGTCGGCCGCGGCGAGGATACCCATCATGGCTTCCGCATCACCGGCATGGTCGAGAAGCCGAAGGCAGGCACCGCGCCCTCGAACCTGTTCATCAACGGCCGCTATATCCTGCAGCCGGAGATCTTCGGCATCCTCGAAGGCCAGGAGCGCGGCGCCGGCAACGAGATCCAGCTCACCGACGCGATGCTGAAGCTGGAGAAGCAGCAGCCCTTCTACGGCTACCACTACCAGGGCCGCACCTTCGACTGCGGCTCTCCGGAAGGCTTTGTCGAGGCCAATGTCGCCTTCGCTTTGTGGCGCAGAGACATGAATGAGAGCATGGCCGGCGTCATCCGCACGCTGCTCGACGAGATGCAGCCGTCCGAGCGGCGCGGCGCGGCGCTCTAGAGGAATTCCAGGAAAAGTGCGAGCGGTTCTCCGTCCCGAACTGCGTCAAACAAAGGGATAGAGCGGTTCGCCGTTTCTTTGAAACGGTGAGACGCTCCAGGCGCCGGCCTCCTCAGCGCTGCACCTTCAGTCCCAGGAAGATGCTGTTGGCGACATAGTCGCGGCCGGCCAGGTTGCTGTTCAGCTTCTCGGTCCTGACCCTTGTGGTGAGACCGGCATAGCGGTTCAGCCACCATGTCAGGCCGGCCTCGGCGCTCAGGATCAGGTCATGGCCGTCGGAGCCGGTATAGTCGCGCCAGTCGAGGCCAAGCGCGGAATTCGCCGTCAGATTGGCGCGGACCTGGCGTTCGCCGGTAAGCCTGCCCGAGTAGAGCACATCGCCACTTTCCCCGGCCGTGGTGGTGCTCTCGATGGTGGTCCTGCCTGTGAGCCCGACGATGGTGCCGCGCTCGGGCGACCATTTGAGATCGGCGTTGACGTAGGGCCCCGCATTGGCCGGCAGGCGGTCGTCGTCGATCGCTTCGCGCAGCCAGCCGACGGAGAATTCGCCCGACAGTTTGTCGTCCATGTCGAGTTCGAGGCCGGCGCGCGCCCCGAGCCTGGTCGAGGAACGTTCGTACAAGTTGCTGTCGAGGCGCAGATCATAGACCCGTCGCCCTGCCTCCACCTCGACAAAAGGCGTTATGGCCGGCGAAACCTGATAGCCGGTGCGCAAGGTCGCGGAATAGAGCGTGGAGTCGCGGTCCTTCTGCGACAGTGTGGTGCCGTCCGAAAGATCGGCGTCGCCATAGAAGTCATGCGTGATCGCGCCGGTCAGCGCGTAGCGCATCTTGCCGACGTCCTTCTCGATGCCGAGGCTGCCGTCCACGGTCTGCCGCAGCGGCTGCGAAGTGACGCCGGCGATGGCGTCCGGCGAGGAGGCCGATTCCGGCACCGCTTCGTAGCCGAGCTTGGCGATGGCGCGCAGCTCGTTGTCGAGGTCGACGTTGAGCTGGCCTTCGATGCGGCCTTGCGCGTCGTTGATCTTCTGGCCGGAAACCGTGTTGCGGAAAATGCCGTAGCCGTCGAT
>NZ_RZOS01000450.1:0-4429 GCF_004022605.1 Mesorhizobium sp. M4B.F.Ca.ET.089.01.1.1 | reverse complement strand
GTTCCAGAAGATCCGCCGCACCGGGGTCGACAGCTCGACCGGCACATCGGCACCGAAACGGGCGACCAGCGCGCCGAACCCTTCCTTGCTGAAATAATTCGGGTCGAGGTCGGCGGCGGCCTGGAAATCGCGGATCGAGATCTCGTCCTCGTCGGCGCCGAAATCCATCGGACCGGCAAAGGTGGCTGCGGCGCGCGGCGCCTGGCCCCTGGCGAGCAGCGCCGAAAGCCGGTCGTCGTCGCCTTCCTCGACCTTATGCGTGGCGAGCAGCTCGAACAGCCGCGCGTCGGCGGCCTTCATCTCGGCCTCTTCCGCCTCGCTCGCCTTGCGCTGGCGGTAATAGAGATGGTCGACGTTCATATCGTGATGGTGCAGCGTCCAGCCGGCGGCCTGCGCCTCGGGAAAATAGGGATTGCGGTCCGCGGCATGCAGCCAGGCGCAGCCAATGTCGAAGGGGGCGCCGAAATGCCGGTCGCTGGTCCAGGCGCGGCCGCCGATGCGGTCCATCGCTTCCAATAGCTTGAAGGAGACGCCAGCGGCGCGCAGGGTTTTCGCGGCTGAGAGCCCGGCCGAGCCGGCGCCGATGATCACAACATCAACATCATCCATATGTATCGAGCCCCTCCGCCACAATAAATACTTGATCGTAGGCAAATTCCGCTTCATTCGCCAGCATCGAGCAACCAGTGCAGCCGCGGGGGCGGTGACAACCGGGCGTTTCACTGGCAAATTCGCAACCGGGACGTGATTCAGGCAATCAGGAGAGAACGAGATGGCATTTCTTGCCAAGGGAAAGATTTTTGCGGCCGCGGTGATGGCAGTGCTTGCGCTGGCGACGGGCGCGCAGGCGGCTGGCAGCTGTGGCAAGAACAGCGCCGGCTTCGACGCCTGGAAGCAGGACTTTGCCGCACAGGCCCAGGCCGAAGGTGTCGGCTCGAGGGGTCTGGCCGCTCTGGCAGGCGCGACCTACGCGACAAGGACCATCTCCGCCGACCGCGCCATCCACAAGGCGTTCAGCGGCTCGGTGGAAGATTTCATGAAGCGCCGCGGCGGGGCCGCGATCATTTCAAAGGGCCGTTCGCTGAAGAAGTCGAACGCGGCGCTGTTCGACAAGATCGAATCGACCTACGGCGTGCCGCCCGGCGTGCTGCTCGCCATCTGGGGCATGGAGACCGGCTTCGGCGCCTCCATGGGCAACCAGAACACGGTGTCCGCCATTTTGACGCTTACCTATGACTGCCGCCGCCCGGACTATTTCTACCCGCATGCCATTGCGGCGCTGAAGCTGGTCGATCGCGGAACGTTGACCTCAGCTTCCGTGGGCGCCATGCATGGCGAAATCGGCCACACGCAGTTCCTGCCCGGAAACGTCCTGAAGTACGGCGTCGGCAACGGCAACCTGCGCGACAGGAATACCGCGCTCGCTTCCACCGCCAACTACCTCAAGGGCCATGGCTGGCGGGCCGGCGCGAGCTATCAGGCGAATATGGGCGCCATTGCCGGCTGGAACTCGGCCAGCGTCTACCAGCAGGCCATTGCCCGCATCGCGGAAGCGATCGACGGCAATTGATGCCATCTCCACTCGACAGAAAAGCCCGGCCATGTGCCGAGCTTTTTGTTTATGGAGCAGGTGAAGCCCAGACGCTCGGAACGACCAGATTCGCTCTCAGTAATGCGCGTAGCCGCTCAACGGGCATTTCTGGGAAATCGGAACCTGGAAGCTGCCGTCAATGCCGCTGCAGTTGCGGAATTTGGACGACCGCGGCGCCGTAGCCGCCTTTCAGCTGGCTTTAGTGTCCATTTTGGTCGGCTCGTCGGAATGCGCATAGCCGCTCACCGGGCATTTCCGGGAAAGGGGAACCTGGAAGGGGCCGTCAAATCCGCTGCAGGTACGGAACTTGGACGTCGGTGCCGCCAGGGCTTGCCAGGACTGGCATCCGCCGAAGATGACTGCCGCTGAAAGCAAGAGAAAAATACCGTTCTTCATCGTCGAAGTCCCTCCATAGCTAGGATCAGGCTCAAAGCCCAATCACTCGGTCTCAATAATGCGCGTAGCCGCTCAATGGGCATTTCTGGGAATCGGGAACCTGGAAGGGGCGGAGGAGCCGCCCTTGGCCTGCCCTCGATCTCCAGCGGGACTCCGGCAACTTACGATTAGCCGCCGCCCAAGGGGCATTTCCGGGAAGCGGGAACCTCGAAGGTGCCGGTGAAAACATTTGAGCAGGTATGGAATCTGGCGTTCCGCGGCGCTGAGGTGGCCACGCTTGACCTGGCCTTAATCTCCCTTTCGGACGGCTGCTCGAAATGCCCGTAGCCGCCCGGCGGGCATTTCCGGGAGGCGGGAACCTGGAAGATGCCGTCTCTCCCGGTGCAATTACGGAAGTTGGACGTCCGCGGCGCCGGGGTTTTCGTAACCGCAGCCGGCTTTGGCTTGCCCTTGAGGACCATCCAGATTTCGGTTGGCTGGTCGAGCTGCAGGTTGTTGACATCGGAATAGGTGATGCGGCCGCTGCGCACGCCGGCGGCAAGGCGTTCGCAGAACAGGGCCGGCATGCGCTCCAGCGACACACCCATGAAACCGGCGATATCGTGCTTGAGCGTGATGTTCCATGCGCGGGCTTCGGCGATGCAGCCGTCCAGATCCGGCTTGGCCTCACGCTTCGCGGCCTGTGAGGCCTGGCACGCCGCGAAAGCGATAGCCGTCGCAAGCAGAACAGAAATAGCTTTTTTCACTGTCAAAACCCCGCCGATCCCGCGGCGGAACTTAGATGAAGCTGCCGAAAGGTCAAACGGGAACTTAGTCCGGTCGCTCTTATTTCCCTTATATTAGGAGATGGAAATAAAAAACCCGGCGTGTCCACCGGGTTTCTTGGTCGTTTCTGCCTTCGCGGGGACCGGCACAGCGTCCCGCAGCAACTATGTCAGCCCTTGCGCGTGCGCGCCGCGAGCGTCCTCAGCCGGAGCGCATTGAGGCGGATGAAGCCGGCGGCGTCCTTCTGGTCGTAGGCGCCGCGGTCGTCCTCGAAGGTGACCAGCGCGTCGGAATAGAGCGTCTTCTTCGACTTGCGGCCGGTGACCATCACATTGCCCTTGTAGAGCTTCAGCCGCACAGTGCCTTCGACATCCTCCTGGCTCTTGTCGATCATCGCCTGCAGCATCAGCCGCTCCGGCGAGAACCAGAAGCCGTTGTAGATCAGCTCGGCATAGCGCGGCATGAACTCGTCCTTGAGGTGGGCGGCACCGCGGTCGAGCGTGATCGATTCGATGGCGCGGTGGGCGGCGATAAGGATGGTGCCGCCGGGCGTTTCGTAGACGCCGCGCGATTTCATGCCGACGAAGCGGTTCTCGACCAGGTCGAGCCGGCCGATGCCGTTGTCGCGGCCGAGGTCGTTGAGCGCGGCCAGCATCGTCGCCGGCGACAGCTTCTTGCCGTTCAGCGCAATCGGGTCGCCCTTGAGGAACTCGATCTCGATCTCGGTGACCTTGTCCGGCGCGTCCATCGGCGAGACGGTGCGCTGGTGGACGAATTCCGGCGGTTCCGTCCACGGATCCTCCAGCACCTTGCCCTCCGAGGAGGAGTGCAGCAGGTTGGCGTCGACCGAGAACGGCGCATCGCCGCGCTTGTCCTTCGGCACGGGAATCTGGTGCTGTTCGGCGAAGTTCAGCAGGTCGGTGCGCGACTTGAAGGACCAGTCGCGCCACGGCGCGATGACCTTGATGTCGGGGTTAAGCGCGTAAGCCGACAGCTCGAAACGGACCTGGTCGTTGCCCTTGCCGGTAGCGCCGTGGGCAATCGCGTCGGCGCCGGTTTCCTTTGCGATCTCGACGAGGTGCTTGGAGATCAGCGGCCGGGCGATCGAGGTGCCGAGCAGGTAGGTGCCTTCATAGACGGCATTGGCGCGGAACATCGGGAAGACGAAGTCGGCGACGAATTCCTCGCGCACGTCGACGATGCGGATGTCCTTGATGCCCATCAGCTCGGCCTTGCGGCGGGCCGGCTCCAGCTCGCCGCCCTGGCCTAGGTCGGCGGTGAAGGTGACGACTTCGGCGCCGAGCTCGGTCTGCAGCCATTTCAGGATGATGGAGGTGTCGAGGCCGCCGGAATAGGCGAGCACGACTTTCTTCACGCTTTTGGTCTTGGACATTTTTGGCGGTTCCGCGGGAAAGGTTTCGCGGGCGAGGTATCACGGCGTTTCCGGGCTGCGCAAGAGACGAACCGGCCTTTGATGCCAGCAAGGGCTGGACCAGACGCCGCGCCGGTCAGCCGCTGGCGAAGCTGAAATGGCTGCGTTATAGGCTCCGCGATCCTTCTCTGGGGCGCGCGCGACCGATGTCCTTCCTTCCCGACGCAACGACGCTGATCCAGTTCGCCATCGCCACGGTGATCCTGGCGATCACGCCGGGGCCCGACATGACGCTGTTCGTGTCG
>NZ_RZOS01000044.1:0-23276 GCF_004022605.1 Mesorhizobium sp. M4B.F.Ca.ET.089.01.1.1 | reverse complement strand
GCTTTTATGCGTGTTAGCCTCGCTTAAATCGGTGGGGAGAGACGATCTCCCTCGGAGCGGATTTCATCCTGCTCTAAATGTCCGCGAAGAGACGCCAACAGGGAGTGATGCATGGCCACCGCCGCCAGAAAAGCGCCTGCCAAATCCAAAAACGACGGTAAATCACAAGGGCTCTCGGCCCCGAAGCCTGCCGACTTCACCAAGGACGATGAGCTCGCCGCCTACCGGCACATGCTGCTCATCCGCCGCTTCGAGGAAAAGGCCGGCCAGCTCTACGGCATGGGCTTCATCGGCGGCTTCTGCCACCTCTATATCGGTCAGGAAGCTGTCGTCACTGGCATGAAGATGGCGCTGATCGAAGGCGACCAGATGATCACCGCCTATCGCGACCACGGCCACATGCTGGCGATGGACCTGTCGCCGCGCGGCGTCATGGCGGAGCTCACCGGGCGCCGGGGCGGCCTGTCCAAGGGCAAGGGCGGCTCCATGCACATGTTCTCCAAGGAGAAGCATTTCTATGGCGGCCACGGCATCGTCGGCGCGCAGGTGTCGCTCGGCACCGGTCTCGCCTTCGCCAACCGCTATCGCGAGAACAAGAACGTCTCGCTGACCTATTTCGGCGACGGCGCCGCCAACCAGGGCCAGGTCTACGAAAGCTTCAACATGGCCTCGCTGTGGAAGCTGCCGGTGATCTTCATCATCGAGAACAACCGCTACGCCATGGGCACCTCGGTGTCGCGCTCCTCGGCCGAGACCGATTTCTCGCATCGCGGCGCATCCTTCAAGATCCCCGGCATCCAGGTCGACGGCATGGACGTGCGCGCCGTCAAGTCCGCCGCCGATCTCGCCACCGAATGGTGCCGCGCCGGCAACGGCCCGCTGATCCTGGAGATGCAGACCTACCGCTATCGCGGCCATTCGATGTCCGATCCGGCGAAGTACCGCTCCAAGGAAGAAGTGCAGAAGATGCGCTCCGAGCATGACCCGATCGAGCAGGTCAGGGCGCGGCTGCTCGACAAGAAATGGGCCAGCGAGGACGAGCTCAAGGCCATCGACAAGGAGGTCCGCGACATCGTCGCCGACGCCGCCGAATTTGCCCAGAACGACGCCGAGCCGGATCCGTCCGAGCTCTGGACCGACATCGTACTGTAAAGGGAGGGCAAGGACATGCCGATCGAAATTCTCATGCCCGCTCTCTCGCCGACGATGGAAGAGGGCAATCTTTCCAAATGGCTGAAGAACGAGGGCGACAAGATCGTCGCCGGTGACGTCATCGCCGAGATCGAGACCGACAAGGCGACGATGGAAGTCGAAGCCGTCGACGAGGGCACGCTCGCCAAGATCGTGGTTCCCGCCGGTACCGAAGGCGTCAAGGTCAACGCTGTGATCGCCGTGATCGCGGTTGACGGCGAGGACGTCGACAAGGCCGGCGAAGGCATCGGCGAGGAGCCCGCCAGGCCTGAGGCGGCAGCACCTGCGTCTGTTGCGGCCAAGAGCGAGGCCGCGGCACCGGTCGCCGCAGCGCCGAGAGCGGAAGTCGCCGCCGATCCGGACATTCCGGCCGGCACCGAGATGGTGTCGACCACGGTGCGCGAGGCGCTGCGTGACGCCATGGCCGAGGAAATGCGCCGCGACGGCGACGTCTTTGTCATGGGCGAGGAGGTCGCCGAGTACCAGGGCGCTTACAAGATCACGCAAGGCCTGCTGCAGGAATTCGGACCGCGCCGCGTCGTCGACACGCCGATCACCGAGCACGGTTTCGCCGGCGTCGGCGTCGGTGCCGCGATGGCTGGCCTGAAGCCGATCGTCGAGTTCATGACCTTCAACTTCGCCATGCAGGCGATCGACCAGATTATCAACTCGGCCGCCAAGACGCTCTATATGTCGGGCGGCCAGATGGGCGCACCGATCGTCTTTCGCGGACCGAACGGCGCCGCCGCCCGCGTCGCCGCCCAGCACTCGCAGTGCTATGCCGCCTGGTACAGCCATGTTCCCGGGCTGAAGGTGGTGATGCCGTACACTGCGGCCGACGCCAAGGGCCTGCTCAAGGCCGCGATCCGCGATCCGAACCCGGTCATCTTCCTCGAGAACGAAATTCTCTACGGCCAGTCCTTCGATGTGCCGAAGCTCGACGATTTCGTGCTGCCGATCGGCAAGGCGCGCATTCATAAGCCGGGCAAGGACGTCACCATCGTCTCCTTCGGCATCGGCATGACCTACGCGGTCAAGGCCGAAGCAGAGTTGCGCGGCATGGGCATCGACGCCGAAATCATCGATCTGAGGTCCATCCGTCCGCTCGACTTCGACACCATCATCGCCTCGGTCAAGAAGACCAATCGCCTGGTCGTGGTCGAGGAAGGTTTCCCGCAGAGCTCGGTCGGCGACCATATCGCCAACCAGGTGTCGCAGCGCGCTTTCGACTTCCTCGATGCGCCGGTCATCACCATCGCCGGCAAGGACGTGCCGATGCCTTACGCGGCCAACCTCGAAAAGCTGGCATTGCCCAATGTCGGCGAGGTCGTCGAGGCGGTCAAAGCCGTCACGTATCGCTGAGCCGGGTGGGAGGGAAACATGCCAATCAACATCACCATGCCGGCACTCTCGCCCACGATGGAAGAAGGCAATCTTTCCAAGTGGCTCGTGAAAGAGGGCGACAAGGTTTCGCCGGGCGACGTGATCGCCGAGATCGAGACCGACAAGGCGACGATGGAGGTCGAGGCCGTCGATGAAGGCACGGTCGCCAAGCTGGTCGTTCCGGCTGGTACCGAAGGCGTCAAGGTCAACGCGCTGATAGCCATCCTGGCCGGCGAAGGCGAGGATGCCGGCGCTGCCGCAAAGGGTGGTGGCGATGCTGCACCCAAGGCCGAGGCTCCGAAAGCCGAAGCGCCAAAGGCGGAAGCGCCGAAGCCGGCAGCCGCGGCGGCGCCCGCGCCGGCGAAGGCAGAGCCTGCTCCGGCCGCCAATGGCCACGCTGGCGGCGAGCGCACCTTCGCCTCGCCGCTTGCCCGCCGCATCGCCAAGGATGCCGGCGTCGATGTGGCTAATGTCCCGGGAACGGGGCCGCATGGCCGTGTCGTCAAGGCTGACGTCGAGGCGGCGATTGCCGGCGGCGGCGCGAAGGCCGCGCCCGCTGCCAAGGCGCCTGCCGGTGCTCCGGCGGCAGCTCCGGCTGCAGCGCCGAAGCCGATGTCGGACGACCAGGTGCTGAAGCTGTTTGCCGAAGGCTCCTACGAGCTCGTGCCGCATGACAGTATGCGCAAGACCATCGCGCGCCGCCTGGTCGAGGCCAAGTCAACCATCCCGCATTTCTATCTGACGCTCGACTGCGAGCTCGACGCGCTGTTGGCGCTGCGCACGCAGCTCAATGCCGCCGCACCGGTGAAGAAGACCGAGAAGGGCGAGGTTCCCGCCTACAAGCTCTCGGTCAACGACATGGTGATCAAGGCGATGGCGATGGCGCTGATGGCGGTGCCGGATGCCAATGCCTCGTGGACCGACAGCGCCATGGTCAAGCACAAGCACGCCGATGTCGGCGTCGCCGTGTCGATCCCTGGCGGCCTGATCACGCCGATCATCCGCCATGCCGACGAAAAGACGCTGTCGACGATCTCCAACGAGATGAAGGACCTGGCCAGCCGCGCCCGCAGCCGCAAGCTGAAGCCGGAGGAATACCAGGGCGGCACCACGGCTGTTTCCAATCTCGGTATGTTCGGCATCAAGGATTTCGCCGCCGTCATCAACCCGCCGCATGCGACGATCCTGGCGGTCGGCGCCGGCGAGCAGCGGGCGGTGGTGAAGAATGGCGAGATCAAGATCGCCAACGTCATGTCGGTGACGCTGTCGACCGACCACCGCGCCGTCGACGGCGCGCTCGGCGCCGAACTGCTCGGCGCCTTCAAGCGCATGATCGAAAATCCGATGGGCATGCTGGTCTGACTGCCCGATAGCACAGGCTCTACCCGGTCGCCGAGCCGGCGGGCGCTTTCAGGAAGAGCCGTGTCCTGGATCAGAACGACCGAGCGTCCCTTTGATCCGGTCCGGGAGCTATTTCTGCCGGAAGGCGGTGTGGAACGATGTCACCAGCGGCCCAAGGATATAGTCGAGCGCCGTGCGCTCCTCGGTGACGATCATCACCGAGGCCGGCATGCCGGGATAGAGCGATATCTCAGGGGCGGCCGCCAGTTCGGCCGGATCGACCGCAATGTCGGCGACATAATAGGGAAGGCCCGTCTTGCTGTCGGTGATGCGGTCGGCCGATATGCGGGTGACATGTCCGTGGATGATCGGTATCGAGCGCTGCTTGTAGGATGTGAAGCGGACTTCGGCCGTCATGTCGGCTCTGAGGCTCGATATGTCCTCGACGCGAACCTGCGCCTGGACAATCAGCGAATTTTTGGTTGGCACGATGTCGAGGATGGTCTGGCCCGGCGCAACGATCGCGCCGATCGAGAAGACGGTGAGGTCCATCACCTGGCCGTCATAGGGCGCGCGGACCTCGGCGCGGTCCATGGCGGCCTGGGCCGCGAACATCTTGGGCACCAGGTCGGCGAGATTGGATTGCGTCTCGATCAGCATCGCCGAGAGCTTGGCCCGGCGCTCGTTGGTCAATTGTGCGATCTGGCTCTCGAGTTCGGCCTTGGTCTGCCGGCTGCCGGCGATGGCGCCGAGGTTCTCGTCGATCAGGCCCTGCAGGTCCGAGGCGGATCGGTCGAGTTCCAGGATGCGCGGGCGGGTGGTCAATCCGGCCTTCAGCAGCTTCGACAGGCTCGCCTTCTCGTCGACGGTCGATTGCAGCTGGGCACGGTATGAATCGACGCGGGCCTGCTTGCCGTCGATCTGCTCGTCGAGCTCGGCTATCCGCTTCTGGAGGATCTGCCTGGCGCCTGCCAACGAAGCGCGCTGGCTTTCGAGGTCGGCGACCTGGTTGGCCATGGCGTCCTTGAGATAGGCCTGGTGCTCGCCGGCGATGTCCTGAGGAAAGGCAACGTCCTGGCTGCCGTCCAACTCCGCCCGGATCCTGGCGTCGGTGGCGCGCAGCAGCGCATATTGCTGGGCGTAGAGATTGAACTCGGAGCGCAGCCTGGTGTCGTCGAGCAGCAGCAGGACCTGGCCCGTCTTGACGATGTCGCCGTCCTTGACGCGGATCTCTTTCACCGTTCCGCCGTCGAAGTGCTGCAGGCTCTTGCGGTTGCCTTCCACCTTGACCACAGCATCGGCGAGCACGGCGCCGTTCAGCGGCGCGAAGGCCGCCCAGCCGCCGAAGACGCCGAAGAAGGCGAGGATGATCAACAGGCCGATCAGGGCCGGCAGCCGGATCGAATCCGGGGCCGGGATGCCGGCTTCGCCGGGCAGGCTGCGATAGATGAGGGCGCTGTCGCTCAAACGTCTCTCCCCTCGCAGCTCATTGGGTTGCCACCGCTATTGGAGCCTGGCGCTGGTTGAGCAGCGCCACGATTTCGTTCCGCATGCCGAAGGCTTCGACGGCGCCGTCGCGCAAGAGCAGGATCTTGTCGACATTGGCGAGTGTCGAGGGCCGGTGCGAGACGATGATGACCGTGCTGCCGCGCCGCTTTAGCTCGATCGCGCAGTCGCTCAGCGCGCGGTCGCCATCGGCGTCGAGATTGGAGCTCGGCTCGTCCAGGATGATGAGGTTCGGCGTGCCGAACACGGCCCGCGCAAGAGCGATGCGCTGGCGATAGCCCCCGGACAGCACCGCGCCGCCTTCGCCGATCTGCGTCTCGTAGCCCTGCGGCAGACGGATGATCATCTCGTGCACGCCGGCCAGCCGCGCGGCCTCGATCACCTCTTGGTCGACATTGGTCTTGAAGCGGCCGATGTTGGCGGCGACGGTGTCGGCGAAGAGCTCGATATCCTGCGGCAGATAGCCAATGTGGTCGCCCAGCGCATCGCGCCCCCAATGCGACATGTCGGCCCCATCCAGCCTGACGGTGCCGCGGCTGGGCTGCATGACGCCCGCCAGATGCCTGGCCAGCGTCGACTTGCCGGCGCCCGAAGGCCCGACGATGCCCAGCGCCTCGCCGGCCTCCAGCCGGAACGACACGTCGCGCAGCAGCACCTTCTGCACACTGGGAACGGCGAAGCTCACCTGCTCGACAGAGATCCTGCCGGTGGGCTTCGGCAGGTTGAAAGACCGCTCGCTTTGCCCGCCGCCATCGACCAGCTTGCGAACCCTCGCAAGGGCGGCGCGCGCCAGGATCAGGCTGCGCCACAGGCCGACGATCTGCTCGACGGGCTGCAGCCCGCGGCCGAGCAACAGGCTGGCCGCGAACATCGAGCCGGCGGTGGTCTGCCGTTCGATCACCAGATAGGCGCCGAGGCCGAGGATGAGCGACTGCATGGTCAGGCGCAGGAAGCGGATCAGCCCCGACATCAGCGCGGCGCGGTCGCTGGCTTGCGCCTGACGCAAGAGTGCAAGGTTGCGGTCGCGGCCCCAGCGGCGGACGAGGCCGTCGATCATGCCCATGGCGCGCACGACTTCCGAATTCCTGAGGCTCATCTCGGTGAAATTGTAGTTGGTCGTCGCGATGTCGTTGGCCTGCTTCAGCGGCGCGCGCACCAGGTATTCGTTGAGCACGGCCATGGCAATGAGCAGAAGCGCTGAGCCGAGCGCGAAGAACCCCAGCCAGGGATGCAGCAGGAAGATGATGCCGATGTAGATCGGCGACCAGGGCAGGTCGAACAGCGCGTGGATGCCGCTGCCGGTGATGACCTGGCGGAAGGTGTCGAAGTCGCGGATCGGCTGGCTCTGCGCGGCGCCCTGCGAAGGCGTTTCCACCGATGCGGCGAGGATCCTGGCCGAAAGCAGCCGATCCAGGCGCGCGCTGGCGCGCGTCAGGATCCAGGCGCGCACTAGATCGAGGCCGGCCAGCGCAAGGAAGGCCGCCAGCAGCACGATCGTCAGCATCACCAGCGTCGTCTGGCTGCCGCTGGTAACCACCCGGTCGTAGATCTGCAGCATGTAGAGCGGCGAGGCGAGATAGAGCAGATTGATCGCCAGGCTGAACGCCGCCGCGACCAGGAAATAGCGGCGACACGCCCGAAGCGCGTCCTTCACGATCTGCGATTTGTTATCGATGCCCAAAATGCCCAGCGGAGAACCGCCCCCTGTCTACACGCCCCGAACCGATACTACTCCCGATCTTCCCGCCAGCCATGCGATCGGCTCGTAAACCTGTTGTAAACCTTAATTCGCAAGGTGAACGAGCTGTCCTGCAACGTCAGCTGAGCCGCGCATATCCGCGCGGCTCAGGTTCTTCTTCACAGCACGAAGTCGGTCGTCAGATGAACCACCGTCCTGCCGGCGCCGTCGTCGGCAAGGGCGAAGCTGTCGGCATCGTAGACGCCGAGCAGGTGGAGCGTGGCATTGTGCGTGCCGTCCGTGACAGTCAGCGTGCCTCCGGTGCCGTCCTGGTCCACCTGATAGGCGGCTGACGTTCCGGCCCCGAACAAGATGTCGCCGAGGTCGATCTTGTCGTCGCTGGTCATTCCGCCGATCTTGCCGCTGAAGTCGAAGGAATCGTCCAGCCGCAGGATGCCGGCGGCATCCATGGCGAAGGTGACGTTGATCGACGAGGCCTCGCCGAACTCCAGTTGCGACAGGTTGCCGATGGTGGCGCTGCCTGTGCCGGTGACCTGACCTTCGATGGTGACGTTGCCGCCATTGGCCCAGATCAGCCCGGAATTGGCGAGCCCACCGGTGATCATCAGGCCGCCCGAACCAGTTGCCTCCAGCGTTCCCGAGTTGACGGTGACGTTGGAGCCGGTGTCGATGACGAGCGCATGGGTTCCGGTGGCGATGATAGTGCCCTGGTTGTTCAGCGACAGGGAACCGCCACCCAACTGGCCGGCGCCCGAGATGGTGTTGTCGACATTGGTCAGGGTGACATCGGCGGTCGTGCCCGAGATCACGTTGCCAGCGCTGTCAGAGAGCACGATCTGCCCGCCCCCCTGCAGCGTTATCCCGTTTTGGATGATCTGCAGCAGTGTGCCGCTGCCGGCAGAGTCGAGCGAGATGAGGCCGCTGTTGTTGATCGTGCCGCTCAACGGCATCAAGGCGCCGTTGCTGATCGTCATGGTGCCGGCATTGTTCACCACCGGCGTCTGGTCGAAGACGAAATTGCCTTCGGTGAGCGCGCTCGAATGCACGCCGTCGATCGTGATCGACTGGCCGTCGGCAAGCGCGATCATCGCATTGCCGTTGCCGTCGTCGGCCATATGCGCCTGGACATCGGCGAAGCTCTGGAAGCCGGAATAGCCGATCAGGTCGATCTTGTCCGCGGCGGTATCGAAGCTGTGCACCGTGTCGTTGCCGATCGGCTGCGAGAAGACAAAGAGATCGTCGCCACTCGAGCCGGTCAGCACGTCGTCGCCCGACCAGGCGAAGATCGGCGAGCCGGGCGCATAGGCTTCGACATTGTCGGCGATCGAAGCGCTTCCGGTCGTGCCGTCGGCGTTGGTCCAGGTCATCTGGACATCGAGCACCGCCGCCCCGGCGAAGTCGGCCGGCGTGGTGACCGTCAGCCCGTGCAGGTCGTTCGTCACAACCGTCCAACTGCCGTCGGCATTGTGTGTCGCACCGTCGATGGTCCAGCCGGAGGGCACATCCTTCACCGTGACGGTGATGAGCGCGCCCTCATGCGATGGATCGGTGAGGGCGAGGTTGATGGGCTCGCCGGAGGTGCCGGCGGGTTTGAGGCCGGTTTGGCTCGCGGCGGTGCTGAGGTTGCCGGCACCGTCCTTGAAAGCACCGGCAGCAAAAGTTGCCGTGTAGGTGAAACCGTTGTTGGGTTTAGTCACCTGGAGCGTGTAGGTGTCGACCGTATTGCCGCTGCCGTCGGTGGTGGTGCCCCATGTACCGGTAGTTGAGACAAGGCTGACCCCAGGCGTCAAGGTCAGTTTCGTCGCATCGAAGAACGTGTGGTTCATACCGGTTTCGCTGAACCGAACGATCAGGGTGCTCGGCGAGCCGGCATTTCCCTGAACGCCCGTTATCAGCGTGATATTTGGTGGTGTGATGTCGCCAGCGGTGTCGATGGCCACCGTGTCGGAGCCGGTGCCGCCGAGGTTGAGGGCGGCGTCGGTGTAGCTGCCGGCGGTCACCGACACCGAGCCGGTGCCGGTGAAGCCGTCGTCGGCGGTGAAGGTGGCGGTGTAGACCAGCGGGTCGGCCGTCGCCGCCAAGCCGCTGATGGTGCCGTGCGTGGCGGTGATGTCGCCGGCGTCGAAGCCGACCGGAACCTCCGAGAAGGTGAAGGTGACGACCGAGCTGTTGTCGCCGTCGGCCAGCGCGCCGTCGACGATATTGACCGCAACTGTCGGATTGAGTGTGTCGATCGCCACCGTGTCGCTGCCACCAGCGCCAGCGTTGCCGGCGGTGTCGGTATAACTGCCGGCCGTGACCGAAACGGTGCCAATGCCATCATAACCGTCTGCTGCGGTGAACTTCGCCGTATAGTGCGAAGTATCAATCATCTGAAAGTCAGTCAGCGTGCCGTGAGACGCCGTAACATCGGCCGCTGTGAAACCCGTCACCGGGCCAGTGAATGTGAAGGTTACGACCGAGTTGTTGTCGCTATCACTCAAGGAAGAATCGACAATATCGACGGCTACAGGAACCTTGCCGGCACTATCGAGAACCAAAACCTTCTCAACGCCCGTGACCTTGAGATCGAGCGTCTTAAAAGTATAGACCGAGCTATCGGCCTGGCCGGTTTGGGCGCTTATGTGCGCCGGAAGCCAAACATTCTTGAAGTATGCGATCTCTGCCGTAATTGCGGCATCGCTCAGTTGGGCCGCACTGAGCCATATCTGCAGAGTGTCGACGTCCGGTGTGGAGCCGGTCTTGCCGAGCTGCACCGCGCCGTTTCCGCCGTCATAGGTATCATAGCCCGTAAAAGTAGTTCCGCTCAAAGCCGTTTGAGTGGGTACTGTCCCACTAGCGGTCTGGTCTGTTCCAGAATACAGCGTCCCGCCTGTTACCGTCTGGGTGGAACTCGTGAATGTGCTGCCAAGGCGGTACTGGTTTTCATAGGCTTTGTAGATCAGCGTATCTGTCCCTGAGCCTCCAAGAACGGTGTCAAAGCCGCTACCGCCATTGAGGATGTCATCACCCGATCCGCCGTTCAGACGATCGTCTCCAGCGCCGCCGGCCAGCACGTCGTCTCCGCTGCCGCCAACCAGATTGTCGCTGCTGTTCGTGCCAATGGTCGTTGCCATGACCTGTCCCCTATCGCCCTAGTTGTTCTTGTGGGTCGGCAATGCCGACGTCGACCCGCCATTTGCAGCGGGGGCGTACCAAAATTGGGAATATGTGAGGGCAAATTCGCCTTCGCCAACAAACGAAGACGTCGTGGTGCCGCCGGCACCGGTGACCTGAGTAGCCATTTTTCACCCCTGTTGTTTAACGACAGACGCCCCACCGCCTGTCGACCCCATTGAAAGACCAGCCGCTTCTTGACTGAAAATGTTGCACAGCCGGCGCGCAGATACCGGCAGACATCGATTGTATCAGCGCACCAGAGGGCCCCGATGCCGGCGCTGAGCTACGGCCAGCAAAATGCGTGGCCGGTCACAGGCGGGTGGTGGCTCAAATGGTGATGGCTGCGGCGAAAGCGATCGCCGCGCTGCGTCTCCCCAGCCCCTTTAGCGTCGCTTAACCCGTTGTTGCCGGTCGGGGGCCATTTTATTCGACGCTTATATTAGGGTATTATTAACCCTGTCAGCGAGGAGGCGTCAACATCCTGCTTGGCATAACAGTTAATATTACGGCCGCTACTCATTTCAGCGCATGGCCGCAGGACCGGTTGCGCGGCAATCGACGCATCCGGAAGATAGGCTGCGCCGGTAGAGACCCCGTGGTTCAGCTCCGCCTTGCCGCTCTTTTCCTCATGCGGCCAAGAGGGCGGGGACCGATGGTCCGGCGGCCTTGCTCGACACCGGGCGCGTTTCGCCAAGCAACTGCGCGCATCAAAATCCTGAGGCACCTTTCAGGCCAAGCATCCGGCGTGGCTCGGCCGGCGTCGCGATCTCGTGGCCGAACTCGGTGAGCCGGTCGGCGAGAGCTAGCTTCCCGCCAACGACAGGCCGCTGGCGCGTTCGCGCAGCAGGGCAAGCAACTCGCTTCGGCGCGCTTCCGGCGTGTCGACGGGCAGTACGAAACAGAGCGTCTTGTTGATGGCGCCGTGGCCGTCCTGGATCGGCGCGGCCATGCACCAGGTGAAGCGGTCAGCGAGTGCCGCGGTCTCGCTGAAGCCCTGCTGGCGCGCCAGTTCGACGTCGGCGAAGAATTCTTCCGCAGGAATGATCCGGCCGTCGGGCAGTTTGTAGTCGCCGGCGGGAATGAAGCTCTTCAGCTCTTCCTTGCCCATATGGCCGACCAGCAGACGTCCCGACGCCGTCCACGGAATCGGCACCTCGACGCCGACATCGCTGGAAATGCGGAACGGTCCGGGCGAATCGCGGCAGTCGAGGACGACGTATTTGTTGCCGCGCAGCCCACACATCTGAACCGTCTCGCCGGTCTCCGCCGCCATCCTGTCCAGCGTCTCCAGGATGCGCCGGTAATGCGCGTTGTGGTGCGAATAGGCCCAGCCGAACAGGTGCATCGCCCGGCCGAAATAGACATAGCCCTCGGTGCCGACAGTCTCGAGCATCTCGGCTTCGAGCAGGCGGTTGACGATCTCGTAGGTGGTCGAGCGCGGCGCCCCGATCATCTTGGCGAGGTCGCCGACGCGCACCGGCGCGCGGTGCCTGAGCAGCGCCTCGAGCAGCATGATGACGCGGTCGATGCCACGGCGCCGCTCGCCACCTTGCGGTGACGCACCGCCAGCCTCGATCAGATCGGTCTTGCCATCGCTCATTTCAGCCGCCCGAAATCATTTTTAAGTCCTCGTCTCAAGACGCTTGAAAGAAGTCAAGGCTCGGTCTAGCATCCCTTCTGTCCGATATACAGACATGATGTCTGAAATACCGGACAGATTAACGAGCCGGACAGAGAAGTCCAGACGAAAAAACGGGCGGTTCCGCAACGCGGCAACCGGCGGGTTTTGTCGTCCCGACCCCGCGCGCCCGGACACAACCACTGAAGGGGAACAGTCATGATGAAATCGTCGTTTTTCGCATCCGCCAGCGCCCTTTGCCTCGGTCTCGTCCTGGCCCTGGGCGTAGGCTCGCAAGCCAATGCCGCCGCCAAATGCATCAAGGGCGACCGCAAGGCGCCGTACACGATCGGCTGGGCCAACATTTATTCGGTGCCGACCTGGATGAAGCAGACGCAGGGCACCATCGAGGCCGAGGTCGAGGCGCTGAAGAAGCAGGGTCTGGTCGACAAGCTGGTGGTGACCGACGCCCAGGGCGACGCCAACGTCCAGATCCAGCAGATCCAGTCGATGATCGATTCCAATGTCGACGCCATCATCCTGATTGCCGGTTCCTCGACCGCCCCGGCGCGCGTCATCGCCGACGCCTGCGCCAAGGGCATCGCCATCATCAATTTCGACAGCCTCGTCGACACCGACCAGGTGACCGCCAAGGTCAACACCGATTCCTCGCAGTGGGGCGACCAGGCCGCCAAATTCCTGATCGACGCCATCGGCGGCAAGGGCAAAATCCTGATCCTCAACGGCCCGGCCGGCGTCTCGGTCAGCGACGACCGCCGCAAGGGCGCCGATGCCGAGCTCAAGGCTCATCCCGATGTGAAGGTCCTGGCCGAGACCAACACGCCCTACAATGTCGCGCCGGCGCAGGAAGCCGTCACCAGCCTGCTGTTCGCCAATCCCGACATCGACGGCATTCTGTCGCTCGGCGGCGCGCTGTCGGCGGGCGCGGTGCTGGCGCTCGACAAGCAGGGCCGCGACCAGGTGCCGATCACCGGCGAGAACGCGCGCCAGTTCCTCGAACTGTGGAAGGATAAGGGCCTGAAGAGCTGGGCCACCATGCAGCCGAACTGGCTCGGCGCCTTCGCCACCTACACCGCTGTTCAGGCGCTTGAAGGCAAGGACGTGCCGGCCTTCGTCAAGATCCCGCTGCCGGTGATCGACAATTCCAACATCGACGAATACCTCGCCAGGGCCAAGGATTTCCCGGCTGACGGCTACATCTATTCGCCCTACGATGAGGAGCTGTTCAAGAAGCTGCTGGCGCAGAAGTAAGCCGGAAGGGTTGTAGAATTGACAACCAGGGCTCCGCTCCTTGCCGCGCGGGGGGTGTCGAAGGCTTTCTTCGGCAACCCCGTCCTGCGCGAGGTTTCGATCGCTCTCCAGCCCGGCCGCGTGCATGCGCTGCTCGGCGAGAACGGCGCCGGAAAGTCGACGCTGATCAACCTTCTGTCCGGGGCCTTGCGCCCGGATGGTGGGGCGATCGAGGTCGACGGGCGCGCTGTCGCGCGCATGACGCCGGCGCTGGCGCGGCAGGCCGGCATTGCCGTCGTGCAGCAGGAGCTCAGCCTGACGGCCAGCCTTTCGATCGCCGAGAACATCGGCCTCGGCGCCTATCCGAAGCGCTTCGGCCTGGTCGACTACAATGAGCTCGCCGCACGGGCCAGGGCGGCGTGCGGCCTCGTCGGGCTGCACGAGCCGCTGTCGACGCCGGTCGGGCATCTGTCGCTCGGGCGCCGGCAGATGGTGGAGATCGCCAAGGCGCTCTACCGCCGGCCGCGGGTGCTGATCCTCGACGAACCCACCTCGTCGCTGTCGGCGACGGAAACGAAGATCCTGACCGATCTGCTGGAGCGGCTGCGCCGGGAAGGCATCGCCATCCTCTACATCTCGCATCGGCTGAACGAGGTGATGGCGCTCTGCCAGCATGTCACGGTGCTCAAGGACGGCACCTGCACGGCGGACCGTTCGCTGGACGGAACAGACGCCAGCGGGCTGGTGCGGCTGATGGTCGGCCGCGACCCCGGCGATCTCTTTCCCAAGTGGCAGCCTTCCGCGTCGACGGCCACGGCGATCTCGGTCCGCAACTTCTCGGCCGGCCTGATGCGCGACGTCGATTTCGACATCAGGACGGGCGAGGTGCTGGGCATCGGCGGCCTGGTCGGGCAGGGGCAGGAGGATCTGCTGCTCGGCCTCTACGGCGCCATTCCGGCAAGGACGGCTTCGGCGAGCGTCAATGGCGCGTCGGGCCTGCCCGGCGGCGTGCCGAAGGCCAATGCGCTCGGCCTCGCCTATGTGCCGGCCGATCGCAAGCGCGAGGGACTGCATCTGATCCACCCGATCATCACCAACATGATGCTGCCTGCTTTCGCGCGGCTGCCGGCGCTGAAGCTGCGCAGCCGCCTGGCTGAGCGCAAGACGGCAAAGGGCCTTGCCGCGCAGCTTGCCATCAAGGGCGATCTTGAACGGCCGGCGCAGGCGCTTTCCGGCGGCAACCAGCAGAAGGTGGCGCTGGCGAAATGGATGCCGCACGATCCGCTGGTGCTGCTGCTCAACGACCCGACGCGCGGCGTCGATGTCGAGACCAAACGCGAGATCTATTTGATGCTGCGCGCCTTCGCCGCCGCCGGCAAGGCCGTCGTACTGCTCAGCTCCGACACGCCGGAGCTGGTGCATCTGTGCGACCGCGTGGCGGTGGTGCGGGAAGGCCGCATCGTCGCCACCCTCGAGCGCGCGGCGCTGAGCGAAGAAGCCATCGTGTCGGCGGCGATGGGCGCCGAGAAGCAGAAGGTCGCGGCATGAGCATTTCTTCCTCCGCGAAACCTGCCGGCTCGCTCTACTGGCCGGTGCAGGCGCGCCGCAACATCGGCGTGCGCAGCCTGTTCGTCGTCGTGCTGGCGTTTCTCATCGCCTACGGCGTGCTGTTCCCCGGTCTGTTCACGGCCTCCGGCTTCGCCAAATTCACCCAGAGCTGGTTCCCGCTGGCATTGGTGGCGATGGCGCAGGCGATCCTCATGCTCACCGGCGGCATCAGCCTGGCGATCGGCGCCACCGTCAGCCTCGGCGCCGTCATCGCCGCGACCACCATGGCGGGCCCGCTCGGCGTCGCCGGCGGCGCTGCTGCCGTTGCAACGGCCGGGCTCGGCATCGGAGCCGTCACCGGCTTCATCGTCGTCAGGCTTCGCCTGCCGGCGATCGTGGTGACGCTCGCCGGCTCCTTCATCATCGGCGGGGCCGCGCTGCTGATCCTGCCGCGGCCAGGCGGCGCCATTCCGGAATGGCTCTCCGACCTGCTGGCCGGCGATACCCCCGCTGCCTTCGTGCTTCTGGTGATGATCGTCCTGCTGTGGAAGCTCTATCTGGCGACGCCGCTGGGATTGAGCCTCTATGCTGCCGGCGAGAATCCGGTCGGCGCCTATCGGTCCGGCGTGCCGGTCGATATGGCGCGCGTCGCCGCCTATGCGATCAGCGGCCTCCTCTCGACCAGCGCCGGCCTCTTCGTCGCCGCACAGACGGGCTCGGGCGATCCGGTGATCGGCAACGCCTTCACGCTCAACTCCATCGCCGCCGCCGTGCTCGGCGGCATCGGCTTCCTCGGCGGGCAGGGCACGATGCGCGGCGCGCTGGCCGGCAGCCTGCTGCTCAGCCTGATGATCAGCGTCATGTTCTTCCTCGGCTTCACGCCGGTGGCGCAGTATGTCGCGCAGGGGCTGATCATCATCGGCGCCGTCGCCATCCCGCAATTCCGCAAGGTGCAGCCATGACAGCCTGGAACGACAACGCGGGCGGCAGGCGCGCCGTGGCGATCCTGAAGAGCCGGCCTTTCCTCACCGTCGCCATCGTCGCAGCGGTGTGGATCGGCGCGAGCTTCGCCTCGCGCGGCTTCGGCGCCTATGGCCATCTGCGCTATCTGGTCGAACTTGGCGCCGTGATCGGCCTGGTCGCTGCGGGCCAGACCTTCGTCGTGATCGCCGGCGGCATCGATCTTTCCGTTGCCGCGATCGTCACCGTCAGCGCCATCAGCCTGCCGTTGCTGTCATGGCAGGCCGATCCGACCGGCCTTGCGCCGGTCTTCGCGGTGCTTGCGCTGACCACAATGATCGGCCTGGTTAATGGACTTGGCGTCGCGCTGCTGCGCGTTCATCCGATGATCATGACGCTGGCCATGGCGACCTTCCTGCAGGGTCTGCTGATCATCATTGCGGGCGGCAGCGCCGTTACGGCCGAAAACCCGCTCGTCCATTGGCTCGGCAATGCGCGGCCGGCCGGGATTCCGGCGGGCATTCTGCTCTGGGTGGCCGTTTCCGCGATCGTGCTGACGGTGATGCATGCCACGCCTTTCGGCGCGCGCATCTTCGCCATGGGCGCCAATCCGCTTGCCGCTACCCTGTCCGGCGTGCCGGTAACGTCGACGACGCTTGCCGTCTACGGCATCAGCGGCTTCACCGCGGGGCTCGCCGGCGTGCTTGTGCTCGGCATGAACGGACAGGGCTATGTCGGGATCGGCGATCCCTACCTGCTTGCCTCGATCGCGGCGGTGGTGCTCGGCGGCACGTCCATTCTCGGCGGGCTCGGCACCTATGCCGGGACCATTCCCGGCGCGATCCTGCTGGTGACGATCACCGCGCTGATCACCGTCGTCAACGCATCGCCCGGCTGGCGCAGCATCCTGTTCGGCTCGCTGATTCTCGGCCTGCTGCTTCTCTCAGGCAGGGAGCAGGCCCGCCGATGACAATTCGTCCAGCCGGTAGATGCGCCTTGCGTTGCCGAAGAACAGTGCTCCCTGCTCGTCCGCGGAAAGGCCAGCCGAAATGGCTTTGAAGCTGTCATACACCTCGTCGAACGAGGCGTGCAGGCCGGCGACGGGAAAGTCGGAGCCGAACATGGCGCGATCCGCGCCGAAACAGTCGATGCAGTGCAGGACCACCGGTCGCAGGCTGTCGAGCGTCCAGTCATGATCGTAGGCGACGAGGTCGGAGATCTTGACGGCGACGTTGTCGCGCTGCGCCAGCAGCCGCAGCCCGTCGCGCCACCTGCGCATGCCGTCGGCGTCACGGTCGATCGGGCTGCCGCAATGGTTGAGGACGAATTGCTGGTCCGGAAACGCCGCGGCGAGGCGAGCGGCGTCAGCCAGTTGGCGCGGGAACACCATCAGGTCGAAAGAGAGACCGTAGCGCCCGAGCAGCTTCAGTCCGGAGCGCCAGGCCGGATCGTCCATGATGCCGTCGCGGGCGGCGAAGCGGCGCGCCGGATCAGGATCCCAGCTCAGAATGTCGCGGACGCCGACGACGCGGTCGAACGCGGCCTGCGCCTCGATCATCGCCGGCGCCTGTCGGCTGGCCAGCGGCACGTGGACGACATAGCGGGCTGCGACGCCTTGCGACTTTTCGAGCGTCTCCAGCCAGCGCGTCTCGCCGACGCAGTCGCCGGCGGCCCAGCCGGCTTCGACATGCACGCTGGCAACGACATCGTGCCGGCCGGCGTCGCGGAGGTAATCGTCGGGAAGATAGTTGCGACGCAGCGGGCCAAGCTCGCCCAGGCCGCCGCGTTCGCCGGCCGTGGCGTTCAGCCAGGGGTGCCGGCCGAGGCCGAGGTCCCAGAGATGATGATGGGCGTCGATGATCGGTCCGGAGTAGGGGGCTGGCACGCGTTTCTCGCAGGCTGTGGGGGGCGCCGACAATCGGTCAGGCCCTCGTTTGGCGATGGCGCAAGAGGTAGCATTCGATGAGCGGGAACACATCGGCTCCGCCGCTTGCCGTGCATGAAAATTTTTGGCTCGACGACCGGATACGCGGCGTGCCGCCCGGCACGGCCGCGCTAGACAGCAGCCATGTCGGCCAGCAAGGCTGGCATCCGGCTGACGGGCGCATGTCGCTGCCTTTGCTGACGCTCGAAGAGGCCGCCTTCGCGTCAAATCGCGACCTGTTCCTGCGCTATGTCCGTGAGCATGGCGCAGAGATCGCGCCGCATGCCAAGACGCCGATGGCGCCCGATCTTGCTCGGTCACTGGTCCAGGCTGGCGCGTGGGGCACCACGGTCGCCGACATCAGGCAGGCCACGGTGATGCTCAAGGCCGGACTGACGCGGCTGATCATCGCCAACGAGGTCGGCGGCACGGGCGGCGCGAACCGGCTCGCGGCGCTCGTCGGTGCCTGGCCGAACGCCGAGCTCTATGTCTTCGCCGACTCGGTCGCCGCCGTGAACGCGCTGGCGCAGGCCTGGCGCGCCAATGCTGCGCTTGCTCCGTTGCGCGTGCTGGTCGAGCTTGGCGCGGCGAGGGCAGGTGCGCGAAGCACCGCCGAAGCCGAGGCGATCGCCGATGCGATCGCGGCGACCGGCGGACGCTTGCTGATCGCAGGCGTCGCGACCTATGAAGGGGCAGCCGCGCAGCCCGATCCGGTGCGCACCGACGAGGTCGTCTCGGCGCTGCTGGCGAATGTCGGCGACATGTTCCTCAGGCTGCGCGCCCGTGTCGGCAGCGAGGCGCCGCTGATCATGACGGCTGGTGGTTCGGTCTTCTTCGACAAGGTGGTCGCGTCACTTTCGCCGCTTGCCGCGAAGGACGGCAACGCGAGGCTGGTGCTGCGCAGCGGCGCTATCTTCTTCCACGACCATGGCGTCTACGACCGATCGCTGGGCGCGGTCGATGCCCGCAACGGTTTTGCCGTCGATGGCGCCGGCGCTTCGGCGCGGCGTTCGTTCCGCCCGGCGCTGCGCATCTGGGCGGAGGTGCTGTCGCGGCCCGAGACCGGCCTCGCCATCTGCGGCATGGGCATGCGCGACGTCTCGTTCGACCAGGGTTTCCCTAAGCCGCTGACGGTCTATCGCGCCGGCCAGTCGCTTGCGGTGCCGTTAAAAGCCGAGGTCGTGAAACTCAACGACCAGCACGCCTTCCTGTCGCTTCAGCCGGACGATGACATCGCCGTCGGCGACGTCATCGAATTCGGCATCTCGCACCCCTGCACCTGCCTCGACCGTTACCGCGTCATCTTCGGCGTCGACGAGAGCGGGCATGTGACGCACGCCTTCCCCACCTATTTCGGCTGACCAGGGCCACAAGAAGAGACTCTCGAAAGGATCCGACATGATCAAGTACTTCCAGTCCGGCTCCCGCATGTCACAGGCCGTCGTCTATGGCGGCATGGTGTACATAGCAGGACAGGTCGCCAACGACCGCAAGGCCGGGATCGAGGCGCAGACCAGCGATGTGCTGGCCAAGATCGAGTCGCTGCTCATCGAAGCCGGCAGCAGCAAGTCGAAGCTCGTAGCGGTCAACATCTTCCTGCCGCAGATCGGCGACTTCGATGCGATGAACAAGATCTACGATGCCTGGGTGGACCCAACGCGGCTGCCTGCCCGCGCCTGCGTCGAGGCGCGGCTGGCCGATCCGGACCTGCGCATCGAGGTCACGGCGGTCGCGGCTGTCTGAGGGGGGAGCCATGCATACCGGCCTCGTCCACACGCTCGATTTCGACCGCGACGGCAAGACGCTCGCGCACTTGAGCATTCCGTTCTCGATCGACCGCTCGCCCTATTTCCAGGTCAAGGTGCCGATCTGCCTGATCCGCAACGGCGAAGGCCCGTCGCTGCTTTTGATGGCCGGCAATCACGGCGACGAATATGAGGGCGAGTTGTCGCTGGCCAAGCTTGTGCGCAGGCTCGATCCCAAGCGGATCAGGGGTCGCGTCACCATCCTGCCGATGGCGAACGCGCCGGCGGTGATGGCCGCCAAGCGCTGCTCGCCGCTCGACGGCGGCAACCTAAACCGCGCCTTTCCGGGCGATCCCTCGGGCGCGCCGACCAGCCGGCTCGCCTATTTCCTCGAGACCGAGCTGTTTGCCCGTCACGACGTCGTCTTCGACATCCATTCCGGCGGCACCTCGATGGAGCATCTGCCGACGGCGTTGGTCGAACGCAATCCCGAGCCCGAGCGCCATCGGCGCGGCGTCGAGCTGATGCGCACGCTCGGCATGCCCTATGGCTTCATTGCCGACAATGGCGCTGCCTCGCCAACCTCGATGGGTGCCGCGCGCCGGGCCGGCGCGATCGGCGTCAGCGGCGAGTTCGGCGGCGGCAGTACGGCGACGGTGGATTCGATGGCGCTCACCGCCCGCGCACTCGACAGGCTGATGGTGGCGCTGGGCGTGGTCGATGCGCCCGTTCTGGCGCCGGAGGCCGAGCCGATTGCTCCAACGCGCCTGCTTTCGCTGTCCCGCCACAGTCAGGGCATTTATGCGACGCGGCGCGGCTGGTTCGAGCCCGCCGTCAGGCTCGGTGACAGCGTGAGCGCTGGACAATTGGCCGGCTGGTATCACGACCTTGAACGGCTCGAGCTCGACGAGGAAGCCTTGCATTTCGCCGAGAGCGGCATCGTGCTGTCGCGCCGGCTGCACACGATGTGCGAGGCTGGCGACTGTCTGATGCAGGTGGCCGAGCCGGTCGAAGGCTGAAGACCGAGGCTCCTGGCCACATTACGAACTCGAGGATCAGCATGCAGCTATCGATGTGGACCTATCCCTGGGACATCCAGGATCTCGGCCTTGAGACGGTCGAACGCGATCTAACCCAGCGCGCGGGACTGAACATGGTCAGCCTCGCCACGTCCTACCATGCCGGGCGGTTCCTGCAGCCGCGCAGCCCGCGCCGGAAGGCCTACTTTCCGGAGGATGGCACCATCTACTTCCAGCCGACGGCGGCGCGCTGGGCCGACCTTGCCATCCAGCCCAAGGTGGCCGATGTGATCGGCGAAGGCGGCGACGTGCTCGGCCAGCTCGTGCGCCGCCGCGAGGCGGGCGGGCCTGGGGTCTCGTGCTGGACAGTGTGCCTGCACAACACCCGCCTCGGCATGCTTCACCCCGAGGCCGTCACCCGCAACGCCTTCGGTGATGCCAACTACTACAATCTCTGTCCCTCGCATCCGGACGCGCGCGCCTATGTGCGCGCGCTGGTCGCGGATATCTCGCACGGCTACAGGCCGGACCGGATCGAGCTCGAGAGCCCATCCTTCATGGGCTTTGCGCATGAGTACCATCACGAAAAGGATGGTGTCGGCCTGACGCCGGAGGACGATTTCCTGCTGTCGCTGTGCTTCTGCCCATCCTGCCTGGATCGCGCCGCCGAGGCCGGTGTCGATGGCGAGCCGGCGCGAAAGCTGGTCAGGCAATGGATCGCCGAGGCCTGCGAGCGCGCCGTGCCCGAGCGGCGCTTTCCCGACTTTCCGGCAAGCGGGCTCGATACCTTCCTGCCGTGGCCGGAACTTCACGCCTATCTCGCCTGGCGCTTCGAGCCGGTGACCAGCCTGGTCGCCGAGCTGCGCGAGGTGGCGCACCCGTCAACCAGGGTCGTCATCATCGATCTGAAGGAGGGCTGGCTCGGCGGCTGCGATCTCGCCGCGCTCGGCAAGGTCTGCGATGGGGCGATCCTGTGCGCCTATGACATGCAGGCGGGCGATGTCGCTGGACTGCTCGAAGCCGGACGCGCGGCGCTCGGCCCGGAAAAGGTCCTCGGCACCGGCTACCGGCTCTTTTATCCGGAGATGGCCGGCGCGGACGTGCTCGCTGCCAAGGTGAAGCCGGCGAGGGCGCCCGGCGTCGACGGCATCAACTTCTACAATTACGGCCTCGTTCCCGCCGCGCGGCTCGACTGGGTCGGCGCGGCGCTGTCAGCTTGAGAAGCGGAACCCGGAACGATCTGCCGGCTGATGCATTTTGGCCCTGTGCCAATCAGCTGGAGACATCATGCGAATTGCCCATGTCGCGCCGCTCTATGAGTCCGTGCCGCCGAAACTCTATGGCGGCACCGAGCGGATCGTCTCCTACCTGACGGAAGCGCTGGTGGCGCTGGGGCACGAGGTGACGCTGTTCGCCAGCGGTGACAGCCGCACCTCCGCGAGGCTCATCCCTGGCCGGGAATGCGCGCTTCGCCTCGACCCGCGCCCGAAGAAATCGGAGATAGCAGCGCATCTGGCGATGCTGGCCGAGGTCCGCGAGCGGGCGCACGAGTTCGACCTCATCCACTTCCATCTCAGCCATTTCCTGCATTTTCCCTTCTTCGCGGATATGGCCGGACGGACGGTGACGACGCCGCATGGCAGGCTGGACTATGTCGATCTGGCGCCCGCCTACCGGCGCTTTCCGCGCTTTCCGATGATCTCCATCTCGCGCAGCCAGAGAGCGGGGCTGGCCGAGGCCAACTGGCTGGCGACGATCCACCACGGATTGCCGATCGATATCTACCGGCCCGCTTTCGAGACGACGAAGGAGGAACCGTACCTTGCCTTTCTTGGTCGGCTTTCGCGCGACAAGCGGCCTGACCGCGCCATTGAGATCGCGCGCCGCTCGGGGTTGAAGCTGAAGCTGGCGGCCAAGATCGGCGACGACGACCGCGCCTATTTCCATGACGAGATCGAGGCGCTGATCGACGGTGACCGCGTCGACTATGTCGGCGAGATCGCCGAGGACGAGAAGGCCGACTTCCTCGGCAAGGCGGCCGGCCTGCTGTTTCCCATCGATTGGCCGGAGCCGTTCGGCCTGGCTCCAATCGAGGCGATGGCCTGCGGCACGCCGTCGATTGCCTGGAATCGCGGCGCCTTGCCGGAGATCATCGACCAGGGCGTGACCGGATTTGTCGTGGAGTCGATGGACGAGGCGATCGAGGCAGTGCCGGCGCTGCTTCGGCTGGACCGTCGAAAGGTCAGGGCGGCCTTCGAAAAGCGCTTTTCCGCCACCAGAATGGCTCGCGACTATGCAGCGGCCTATGCGCGCCTCATCGGCGGTTCAGCCGAAGCCAAGGCGTCGTGAGAGGCGCAGCCTGATCCGGGGGCGAAACAAACGGGAAGAAACCGATGACAGAGCTCGACGAGCGCAAGCTTGATCCCGCCGTTGCCCTTGCCTCGCTGGACGAGACCGCGCCGCGCGAACCGCACCGGCTGTTCGCGCTGAAGCAGGGCGACTGCTTCGTGGTGGCCGACGCTTATGGCGACATCAGGGGCGCGGGTGACGGCTTCTTCCGCGACGACACGCGCGTGCTTTCGGAATTCCGGCTGACCGTCGGCGGCCGGCAGACCTCGCTGCTCGGCGCCTCGCTCAGCCAGGACAATGTGCTGTTCACCAGCAACCTCACCAATCTGCCGATCCAGAGCGCCGGCGGGCGAGACATTTCACAAGGCGCAATCCATGTCGAGCGCGTCAGGCTGATCTGGCAGGACCGGCTGTTCGAGCGCATCACGCTTTCCAATTACAGCCAGGAGACGTCGGCCATCCGCGTTTCGCTGCACTTTGCCGCCGATTTCCGCGACATGTTCGAGGTGCGCGGCTCGACGAGGGCAAAGCGGGGCACCGCACACGCGGCCAAGATCGATGCGACGTCGGTGCTGCTTCACTA
>NZ_RZOS01000449.1:0-4440 GCF_004022605.1 Mesorhizobium sp. M4B.F.Ca.ET.089.01.1.1 | reverse complement strand
TACCGACCCCGCCATAGACATCGATGTGGCGCTGACCGGCAAGGACGCGCTGGGTGGCAGCGGCGAACGTTTCTTCGGCGGCGACAATGTCGTCGCCGGCAATCCGGTGACAGCCGAAGTGGAGGTGCCGTCAGGCTCGTGGCGGATTTCGGCCATTCCCAAGGGCGGCTGGCCAGCGGCGCCGAAGAATGAGCGGACCTTGCTGGCCCTCATGGCGCTCGCCGGCGTGCTGGTGGTGCTGCCGATCCTGGTGGCCGGGCGGCTGTTCGGCGAAAGGCAGAAGAACTATGCCGAGTTGCGGCGCCTGTCCGGGCGGCTGGAGCTGGCGCTGGAGGCCTCAGGCATCGGCGTCTGGGAGCACGACCTCGCCACCAACGAACTGGTGTGGGACGAGCGTGTCAACGAGATCTATGGCAAGGCCGCCGGCAGCGAGCCGCGCGGCTATGATGACTGGGCGGGAACGATCCACCCCGACGACATCGAGCGCGCTCGACGGGATTTCGACCTGGCTGCGGCGACCAGGGGCCTCTACTCCTCGCAATACCGCCTCATCCATCATGACGGCGACGTCCGCCACGTCCGCACGCGCGCCACGTTCTTCCAGGACACCGGAGGCACGCCGAAGATGATCGGCGCCGAATGGGACGTGACAAGCGACGTGCTGCTCAACGAAAATCTGGAGCGCGAGCGGCAGCTGTCGGAATCGAAGAACGCCGAGCTGGAGATCGCCAAGGCGCGCATCGAGCATGTCGCCCTTCACGACTCGCTGACCGGCTTGCCCAACCGCCGCTATCTCGACGAGATGCTGGCTGAAAGCGGTGAGAGCGGCCGGCGCACGGCGCTGCTGCATCTCGACCTCGACCGCTTCAAGCAGATCAACGATACGCTCGGCCACGCGGCTGGCGATGCCATGCTGATGCACGCCTCGAAAGTCATCAAGGCCAACGCCGGAGCCGCCGATTTCGTGGCCCGTATCGGCGGCGACGAGTTCGTGGTGGTCGCCCATGGGGATGGCGACGACAAGCTGGCCGAACTGGCCAGCCGCATCATCGAGGAGATGCGCCAACCGGTTGCCTTCCAGGGCCACCAGTGCCGGTTTGGCGTCAGCATCGGCATCGCCGCCAATGACGGCGTCGACGCCAGGCAGTTGCTCGTCAATGCCGATCTCGCGCTTTACCGGGCGAAAAGCCATGGCCGCAATCGCTACGAGTTCTTCAACGAGGAGCTGCAGAGCGAGATCGTCCGGACCAAGCAGATCGCCGACGAAATCCTTGGCGGGCTGGAGCGGAACGAGTTCGTCGCCTATTACCAGCCGCAGTTCGACGCCAGGACGCTGGAGATCGTCGGCGTCGAGGCGTTGTCGCGCTGGAAGCATCCGCGCCGCGGCATCCTGGCGCCCGCCGCCTATCTCAAGGTGGCCGAGGAGCTGAACGTCGTGGCGCTGATCGACCGCACCACGCTCAAACAGGCACTGGAGAATTTCGAGCGCTGGTCGCATCTCAACATCCCGCGCGTTTCGGTCAACGTCTCGGCCAGGCGCCTCGAGGACAGGGACCTGATCAAGGGTTTGCGCAAGCTCGCCATCAAGCAAGGGACGGTGTCGTTCGAGCTGGTGGAGTCGATCTTCCTCGACGAGAACGACGACTTCGTTTCCTGGAACATCGAGCAGATCAAGGAACTCGGCATCGACATCGAGATCGACGATTTCGGCACCGGCTATGCCTCGATCGTCAGCCTGCTCAAGCTGCAGCCGCGCCGGCTGAAGATCGACCGCCAGCTGATCACGCCGATCACCGGGTCAAAGGCGCAACGGCGGCTGGTGTCGTCGATCATCGAGATCGGCAAGTCGCTCGGCATCGAAGTGGTGGCCGAAGGCGTCGAAACGATGGAACATGCGCGCATCCTGAAGGAATTGGGCTGCGACATCCTGCAGGGCTACGCCTTCGGCCGCCCGATGGACGCCAAGACCTTCAAGGCCTTCGCCCAGTCGCGCAAATGGCTGGCGGTCGGCTAGCGCCCCTCGTCCACGACGGCTACGCGCCATCTGAGCCCTTTACGGGCACCTCAGCCAGTCTCCAAGCAGGCCGATCCCGGCTATGGATATTTCGTCGGGGCCTGTGGGCTTGACTCGCCCTGCAACGCCCTCGGCAGTGGAAGGCTCGAGCATTGCAAGTGCACCTCGCGGGCGAACGCCTTTCGCTGCTTCTGCTCGTGCTCCTTGACGGCTGCTATGATCCCCAACCCGTACGGGCCGAGCACGACGAACCCCCAGCCCGGGTGGTTCTTTTCGCGAGCGTCGTAATCCGAAGCGTCCGCGCGGGCTTGCTGGCATTCCGGCGACGCCCATTTCTGATCCTGCTGCGAAAGCGACGCTTCATAATCGACCGGCGAGGTCGCGCATCCGGCCACTGTCGCGGCCAACGCGACCGACATTGCAATTCTCATCCCGAAGCCTCCCCTGAAGCATTGTGGAGGGTACACGGAATTCTTCTTCCGGCAATCGCGTGCCGGATGACTGTAGCGGGTCATGGCCGCCGTCTCCCTAGCTCCTCAGCCCCGGCGCTTCCTGCCCGGTGCGTTCGACATATTCGGTATAGCCGCCGCCGTAGGTGTGGATGCCGTCGGGCGTCAACTCCAGCACGCGGTTGGACAGCGCCGCGAGGAAATGGCGGTCGTGCGAGACGAACAGCATCGTGCCTTCATATTGCGAAAGCGCGTTGATCAGCATCTCCTTGGTCGCCATGTCCAAATGGTTGGTCGGCTCGTCGAGCACCAGCAGGTTGGGCGGGTCGAACAGCATCAGCGCCATCACCAGCCGCGCCTTCTCGCCGCCGGAGAGCACGCGACACTTCTTATCGATCTCGTCGCCGGAGAAGCCGAAACATCCGGCGAGCGCGCGCAGCGGCGCCTGGCCGGCCTGCGGGAAATTGTCTTCCAGCGTCTGGAACAAGGTGCGCTCGCCCTCGAGCAGCTCCATGGCGTGCTGGGCGAAATAGCCCATCTTGACGCTCGGACCGCGCGCCACCGTGCCCTGGTCAGGCTCGGAAGCACCGGCAACCAGCTTCAGAAGCGTCGACTTGCCAGCGCCGTTGATGCCCATCACGCACCAGCGCTCGCGCCGGCGCACCTGGAAGTCGAGGCCGGCATAGATGCTGCGGCTGCCATAGCTCTTGTGGATGCCCTTCAGCGTCGCCACGTCCTCGCCGCAGCGCGGCGCCGGCTGGAAGTCGAAGGTCACCGTCTGGCGCCGCTTCGGCGGCTCGACGCGATCGATCTTGTCGAGCTTCTTCACCCGGCTCTGCACCTGAGCGGCGTGCGAAGCGCGCGCCTTGAAGCGCTCGATGAAGGCGATCTCCTTGGCCAGCATCGCCTGCTGGCGCTCGAACTGCGCCTGCAACTGCTTGTCGGCCAGCGCCCGCTGCTCCTGGTAGAACTCGTAATTGCCGGAGTAGGAGGTGAGCGAGCCGGCGTCGATCTCGACGATCTTGGTGACGATGCGGTTCATGAACTCGCGGTCGTGCGAGGTCATCAGCAGCGCGCCGTCATAATTCTTCAGGAATTGCTCCAGCCAGATCAGGCTTTCGAGGTCGAGATGGTTGCTCGGCTCGTCGAGCAGCATCACGTCGGGCCGCATCAGCAGGATGCGGGCGAGCGCGACGCGCATCTTCCAGCCGCCGGAGAGTTTCGCGACGTCGCCGTCCATCATCTCCTGGCTGAAGCCGAGGCCGTCCAGGACCTCACGGGCGCGGCCGTCCAGCGCATAGCCGTCGAGCTCCTCGAAGCGGTGCTGCAACTCGCCGTAGCGCTCGATGATGGCGTCCATTTCGTCGGCGCGGTCGGGGTCGCCCATGGCATGCTCGAGTTCGCGCATCTCGGCGGCGACCGCGCTCACCGGCCCGGCGCCCTCCATCACCTCGGCAACGGCGCTCATGCCTTCCATGTCGCCGACATCCTGGCTGAAATAGCCGATAGTGACGCCGCGATCGACCTGGACCTGGCCTTCGTCCGGCAGTTCCTGCCCGGTGATCATGCGGAAGAGCGTCGTCTTGCCGGCGCCGTTCGGGCCGACGAGGCCAACCTTCTCGCCCTTCTGCAAGGCGGCCGAGGCTTCGATGAAGACGATCTGACGGCCGTTCTGCTTGCCGATGTTTTCGAGACGGATCATAGGACGGTCCGGATAAATGCGCTGATGTGGCGGGATTTGCCCGAGCGCTTACCCGAATGAAGGCGGCGAGGGAAGAGGCAGAAGCGCCGCAGATGAGACATTGGAGATTGGCGAAGGGCGGCGGCGACAGCCGATCTCCCCCCTCGTGGGGCAGGGCTATCGCATATGGGTTAGCGCCTGGATGAGATAGTCGTCGTTCCAGGCGCATTTCTTGATGCGGTGGCTGATGGGGACTTTGTCGGCATCGGCTGCCTGGAGGACGTTTCTGGCGATGC
>NZ_RZOS01000448.1:0-4494 GCF_004022605.1 Mesorhizobium sp. M4B.F.Ca.ET.089.01.1.1 | reverse complement strand
GAAGGGATTGGGCCGAGAATCGCTTGCCATTTCGATGCGCAGGCCGAAGGCGCTGACATCGGGCGCCAGCCTGTAGCGGCCGGTATCGAACTCGATCTTGCGGATGTAGATGGCATCATCATTCATCAGCCCGGGCTGGAGCAGGCGCTGGCGCACCCGCAGGCTGTTCATGTCGAGGACGAGAATCTCGATATCGCCGACATGCTGGCCGTCGCCGGACTTGGCGCTGTCGATCAGTGGCACCGCGACCAGCAGCATGTCGTCATGGGCGGGCCAGACCTTGCAGACCAGGCCGAATGAATTGTCACCTTCCCGCAGCGTCAGGGAGATGCTGGTATGGGGTTCCAGCGTGAACGATCTTTCGTCGGCGCTCTTCTGGGCATTGGGATAGGCCAGTTGCACCAGCGCGGCGGCATCGCCGCAATCGTCCGCCGCGGCCCGGGCGGGCGACAGGCCGGCGGCGGCGAGGCCGAGGAAGAGACTACTTAGCACCAATCGCATGGGGTTCTCACGTCGCGGGGCCGGGTTGGATCAGGACTTGTGTACGCGAGATTGGTGACGGCGCACAGGGGCGGGCCATCTTCAATGGCAGCAGTCGTGCCCTGAATGCGCGCTTGTCCTGCACAGGCAGGACGAGGTGATCGGCACGTCGGTCTTTGCCAACGCCGTGGCGAGCCTGGCCTGGAACCCAGGCAACTGGTCGGTCTCGCCGCGCCGCCCCAAGCATTCGACCAGCCCGTGCAGCGCCCAGACATTGTCCGGATGCTGGGCGCAGCGCTCAACCGCGCCACTCTGGCCGAGATCGTCGCGATAGACCTGCTCGGCTTCTTCGGCATGGCCCTGGTCGAGCAGCAGCGCCGCCAGCGCATGGCGCGGCGGATGCATCCACGCCCAGGGCTCGGTGTAGGAGAGGTTGTCGTCGAGCTCGACTGCGCGTCGCAAGTGCTCGAAGGCCTCGTTATGCCGCCCCTGGTGGTAGGCAAGCTCGCCGTCGAGCAAGCAGGCACCCACGGCGAGCGAGTCCCGCGTCGGGTTGCTGAGGAAGCGCCGTTCCGTCGGAATGCGCCCCAGGTGCCGGTGGAAGCGCTCGCGCTCCTGTTCGGCTTCCGCGAACTGCTTGAGCGTCGCATGCGCGACACCCTTGGCGTAGTGCTGCATGGCCGTCGTCAGCACATAGAGATCGGGCTCGGCAACCATCGGCTCGTCGATGATCTCCCGCCAGCGGCCGAAGCGCACCTGCACGTGCGATTCCATCGCATGGTAGCCCTCAACCGTCTGCGTCAGCTTCGGGCGGTCGGGGATGCCGACGACATCGCGCGTCACCAGGCTGCGCACCTTGTCGGCCGCCCACAGCGCCGGCTTGTACTGGCCGAGGAACATGCAGGTGAACATCATCAGATGCAGGTCGTGGCAGCAGCCGAGCAGGTAGTAGGTCGTCTCGCCGGCATAGGCGAGGTAGAGATCGTTGGCGCGCACCGCCTTTTCGCTGGCGAGTTTTGCTTTCTCGTATTCGCCGCAGAGCACATGGATGTGGCCCGGCATATGGTTCATGTGGCCGGCATCGGGACACATCGTGCCAAGCCGTTCGGCCGAGCGCATGCCACGCTCGGGCTGGGTCGACATCTCGAGCAGGTGGATGTGCAAATGCAGGGCCGCCGGATGCGGCGTCGTGCCGGCCTCGTCCGAGACCCTGATCGAGCG
The DNA here is from genome assembly GCF_004022605.1 of Mesorhizobium sp. M4B.F.Ca.ET.089.01.1.1. Lineage (NCBI taxonomy): Bacteria > Pseudomonadati > Pseudomonadota > Alphaproteobacteria > Hyphomicrobiales > Phyllobacteriaceae > Mesorhizobium > Mesorhizobium sp. M4B.F.Ca.ET.089.01.1.1. The sequence goes on along the minus strand of NZ_RZOS01000448.1, from coordinate 2,793 downwards.
CTCGCAGACGTCGAGCGCCTCCAGCACGTCCGAATTCGGCGCCGGCTTGCCGGTCCTGAGATCCCATAGGCGCCTGACGGTGCGCATCATCAGCGCCTCGACGAAGAGTGCCATCACGTCATGGTCGTCTGGGAAATCGCGATAGACCTGTCGCATCGCGGCGGCATAGGCGTCGTCCCACAGCGAGAATTCCGCCGGCGCCACGCGATACGGTTTCTGGAACCGCGCGGCCAGCGCCTCGATCAGCCGCCGCTCCACAGCGCTCGATCGGGCGCTGCCGGCGAGCGCAAGCTGGACATGGTCGAAGCAAAGCCTGGTGGCCCTGTCGGCCTCGGCCTCGTCATGCTCCTTCCAGGTCAGATTGTAGAAAGGCCCCGCGGCATAGGCGATGCCCCAGTGCACGAAGGCGCAATCGGGATCAGTCTGCAGCGCCTTCGCGAAGCATCTTATTCCTTCCTCGTGGTTGAAACCGTAGCACCAGTTCAGCCCGATATCGAACCAGCGCTGCGTCTCGGCCGAAGAGGTAGAGATGGGGCGGCGATAGGTGCCGAGGTCGAAGTGGTCCATGCCTGACTGCTTCCGCGCTTGCCGGTCTGAGGCCGCATGCAATCTGTGGTGAATGGGCGCATATGGCAACGGCCGGCGCGGCTCAGCAAGAGCCGCGCCGGCCGGGGTTGCCACCCTGGGAGGGATCAGGAGTCGAGCCACACTTTCTCGAAATGCTGCTCGAGCGACTGGTGCTGCTCGCAGCCTTGCACGCCCTTGCGGTAGGTGCGGTAGACCGAGCGCCAGTAGGGCTGGATGATGATGCCGCTATCGCGCAAATTCTGCTCAATCTTGGCCATGATCTCCTTGCGCTGGGCGGCATCGGGCATCGCCAGCGCCTTGTCGAGAAGCTCGTCGAACTCCTTGTTGGCATAGGCGCTTTCGTTCCAGGCGGCGCCCGATTTGTAGGCAAGCGCCAGCACCTGCACGCCGAGCGGCCGCCCCAGCCATTCCGTGCAGGAGAAGGGGTATTTGCTCCAGTCGTTCCAGAAGGTGGCGGCCGGCAGCACGGTGCGCTTGATCTTCAGGCCCGCCTCGCGCATCTGCGCGGCGATCGCGTCGCCGGTGCTCTTTTGCCATTCGACGTCGACCGAGATGAGGTCGAATTCGTGGTCCGCCTTGCCGGCCTCGGCGAGCAGCTTCTTCGCTGCGTCGACATCGCGCTTGGCCGGGCCGATATCGGCGAATTCCGGATGCATCGGGCCGACATGGTGGTTGTCGGCGGGTTTGCCGCGACCGTCGATGCCGAGCTTCAGCACGGCCGAGTTGTCGACGGCAAGCTGGGCGGCGCGGCGCACCTTGTCGTCATCGTAGGGCGCATTGCCGACATTGAAGCGGGCGACGATGGTCGAGCCGGTGGCGATCTCGGAATTTTCGAGCCCCATCTCTTCGGTCTGCGATACGGCGTCCGAAGCCGTCTCGTGGTCGGTGTCGATCTCGCCGGATTCGAAGGCCGACAGCATGGCGTTGGGATCGGAGCCGTAGTCGACCCATTTGATGCCATCGAGATGGAACTCGCCCTTCCACCAGGGCTTGTCCTTGCGCTTCACCTCCGCACCGGTCTCAGCGTCCCAGCTCACCAGTTCGCAAGGGCCGGTGGTGATGGCTAGAGCCTTCTTCGGGTCGCCGTCGCCCTCATAGGAGCGGTGCATGATCAGAGCCGGATAGTCGGCCATGCCGGCGATCAGCGAGATGTCGGGCTTGGGCAGGTTGAGCTTGACGGTGAAGTCGTCGACCTTCTCGATGCCGCCATCGACCGGCTTCTTGGTGTCGGCGTTGACCAGTGCGCCCATGCGCGCGGCGACCGAGTTGCCGGCGACAGAAGCATCGCACCAGCGCGTCAAATTGTGGATGACATCGTCGGCGTTGAAGGTGTCGCCGTTCGACCAGCTGATGCCCTTGCGCACGTGCAGCGTGATTGTCCTGGCATCGTCGCTGGTCTCCCAGCTTTCCAAGAGCCATGGCTCGAAGCTGAAGTCTGTGTTCCAGCGCACCAGATATTCATTGCAGTGGCGCGCCACGTTGGACATCTCGACACCGTCGAAGGTGCGCGGATCCTTGAAACCCTTGACGTTCATGGCGACGCGCAAGATGCCACCCCTTTTTGACTCCTCCGCGCGGGCAGGCGACGTGCCGAGCCCGCCCAACGCGAAGGCGCCGGCGGCGCTGACGCCAAGGCCGGCCATGATGGCAAGATATTCGCGCCGGCTGATGCCGCCTTTCCTGAAATCGTCGGCGGTGGGCTTTGCCCGCGGGTGCAGTTTTCTGTCGGTCAGCATGAATTTCATCGTCGTTCCCTCCCTGTTGGGCGCCCCGGCCGGTCGCGGTGCGGGGGGCGGATGCGTCTCGCCGGAGCGCCCGTTGGCCTGCGGCGATGATAGGGCGGGGTTGCACAGGGAAATGTTCGCTTTTCCGCAGTTCTTGTGCGCTGTTCCGCACGTGGGTAGCGCCAATCTCCCCCCTTGTGGGGGAGATGTCCGGCAGGACAGAGGGGGGCGCTGTCCCGCCCAGCATCTCGGCTATCAGCGCCGCTGCGATGACGAATGGTTTTGAATCCTAGAGATTCTGAGGGGCCGCGATCCTTCGCGCCCCCCTCTGGCCTGCCGGCCATCTCCCCCACAAGGGCAGGGCTATCGCATATGGGTTAGCGCCTGGATGAGATAGTCGTCGTTCCAGGCGCATTTCTTGATGCGGTGGCTGATGGGGACTTTGTCGGCATCGGCTGCCTGGAGGACGTTTCTGGCGATG
>NZ_RZOS01000447.1:0-4496 GCF_004022605.1 Mesorhizobium sp. M4B.F.Ca.ET.089.01.1.1 | reverse complement strand
CGACTACCTTGCCCGCGGCGTCGACGGCGATGGCGACGGCATCGTCGACCTGCGCCACAGCGTACCGGACGTGATCATGACCACGGCCAACAAGGTGCTGTCGCGCGGCTGGAAGCGCGACCAGCCCTGGATCGAGGAAGTCCGGGCGCCCGACGACATGCCCTGGGACCAGACCGGCCGCACCAACAAGCTGCCTTTATCGCAATGGACGCAATGGGGCGTCACCAACCCGGACGGCTCCCCGCTTGTCGACAATGGCCTCAAGGCCGGCCTGGCCCTGCCGATGGGCCGCAAGGGACCGGCCTTCCTCACCTACGACAATTTCGATGTCTATCTCGAATGGAACCAGTCCTTCACCTACGCGCTGACCGCGGCCAACCTCGCCGCCCGGCTGGCGGGCGCCCCGCAGCTCAATCCACGCAATCCCGAACCCGGCCTCAGCGGCGATCAGATGAAGGCGCTGCAGACGAAGCTTGAAGCCAAGGGCTATGACGTCGGCACCGTCGACGGCATCCTTGGCACCAACACCCGCGAGGCAATCCGCAAGGAACAGATGCGGCTTGGCCTGCCGGTGGACGGCTGGCCGACGCCGGAGCTTCTGGCGAGATTGTAAGATGAGGGATTAGGCAGTAGGCAATAGGCAATAGGAACTGAAGCAGAGACTGGAGAACCTCCTACTGCCTACTGCCTACTGCCTAACTCGCCATCGTCTCCAAACTCGCAAATCCCTGCGGCGCGTCGCCCTCGTCGAACGGTGTCGTCACCTCGACGAAAGTGTCGGGGAAGAAGCCGTTGAAGCGTGTCCTCAGCGACAGCGAGTAGGCGCCGATATGGCCGATCTCGATCCAGTCGCCGGTGTCGACCGTCTCCGGCAGCCAGAACGGCCTGGACAGAATATCGACGGAATCGCAGGTCGCGCCGCAGACCTTGAAGGGCACGATGTTCTTCTCCTCGCCATTGCGCGAACGGATCGCGGGGTCCGGAATGAAACGCGCCGGCAGCGTGATCTTGCCGGTCCATGAATCCGACAGCGACGCCCAGATACCGTCATTGATGTAGAGCCGCTTGCCCTTGCGCAAGAGCACGCGCACGATCAGCGACAGGCAGCGCGCCACGATCACCCGTCCCGGCTCCGCCACCAGCGGCATCTGGTCGAACTGGTATTCCTTGATGTCTCCCGACAGCCGCGACATGATCTGGCCGAGCGATGGCATTTCGACCTGCTTGCGGTTGGGATCATGGCCATACTCGGCCGGAAAGCCGCCACCGACATCGAGCCCGGCAATGTCGAAGGTCAGCCGGTTGCGCACCCAGTCGGCCGAGGCCAGCGCCCGCTCATAGGTGTCGGGATCCTCGATCTGGCTGCCGACATGGAAGCAGAGGCCGACCTTGTAGCCGGTGCGGTTGAGCCTCTCGGCGAGTTCCACCGCATAGGCCGGACCGGCGCCGAACTTCTTCGACAGTTCGTAGGCCGCCGACCCCTTCGTCTGGATGCGCACGAAGACGGTGATTGCGCCGGGATCGATGTCGAGCGCGCGCACCACCCTGGTCAGCTTGGTGATCTCGTCCTCATGGTCGAGCGAGATGACGCGAATGCCGTATTTCTCCAGCGCCAGCTTGATGTCCGACTGCGCCTTGATCGGATGCATGTAGAGCATCTCGGCATCGGGCGAGACGGCGCGCACGGCGGCGAACTCGCCGGGCGAAGCCACGTCGAAAGCGGTGACGCCGGCCTCGACCAGCGCCTTCAGCACGATCTGCTCGCCATTGGTCTTGACCGCATAGGCCGTCTTGCCGGGAAACATGCCCATGAACTGCAGCGCGTCGGCCTTCAACACCTGAGGGCGAAAGCAATAGACCGGATCGTCCGGACGAAGCGCCAACGCCGCCTCGCGGGCATTCTCGAATCGCTGCATGGACGAATCCTTCGAACTAGGCTGCGCACAATTAATCCAAGCTAGCGGCTAAAGAAAACAATTCTGTGTCTCGGCTTGTTACCGCTGCCGGGTTACGCCTGTTGCGGGAGGAGCTAGGCCAGCCGTCATGTTTCGGGTGGCCCTTGCTTCGGAACCGCATATGGCTTGAAGGACATTCTATAGGATCGGCATTCCGACGGTCCGGGAGGGCAGGCATATGGCAACAGCAGCAGCCACCGCCACGGCACGCGGCCCGATGACGCTCGCTGACTGGGGACAGTTGCTTTTGCTCGGCGCGATCTGGGGCGGTTCGTTCTTCTTCGCCCGCATTGCCGTCTCGGAGCTATCGCCCCTTGTGCTGGTGCTGTTTCGCGTCGCCATCGCGGCGACAGCACTCCAGCTCTATCTCGCCATGCGCGGCCCTTCGTTCCGCCTCGCCTTCCCGCATGCAGGCCTGTTCTTCCTGCTGGCGCTCGCCAACAACGTCGTCCCCTTCTCGCTGATCTTCGCCGGCCAGACAGAACTTGGCGCCGGTATCGCCTCGGTGCTCAACGCCACCACGCCGTTCTGGACTTTGGTCCTCGCCAATGCGCTGACATCGGACGAGAAACTGTCCTGGAACAAGCTTGCCGGCATTGCGCTCGGCATTGCCGGCACGGCAGTGATGATCGGTCCCGGCCTGCTTGCCGGGCTTGGCGGTCCGGTCTGGGCGAAGTTCGCGCTGATCGGCGCCTCGCTCTCCTACGCCGTCGCGCTGATGATTGCCCGCCGCTTCAAGGGCGTGCCCTCGCCGGTGATCGCCACCGGACAATTGACCGCCTCGACCATCATCATGATCCCGGTCGTGCTCATCGCCCATGGCCCTGCCGGTCTGTTCTCGGCCTCGCCGCCAGTCTGGGCGGCGGTGCTGGGGCTGGCTCTGCTCTCAACCGCCTTCGCCTACATTCTCTATTTCAACCTCGTCGCCTCGGCCGGCGCCACCAACGCCTCGCTGGTCACGCTCATCGTGCCGGTCAGCGCCATGCTGCTCGGCTTCCTGTTCCTTGGCGAGCGACTCGAACTGTTCGAAATGGGCGGCATAGCATTGATCGGACTTGGCCTGATCACCATAGACGGGCGCTTGTTCGGCCAACGCTGAAGGCGCGTTGTTCGTTAGAACGAAACGGCGATCTAGATCCTTTGATTGACTCCCGCATCGCGCATTCCTACCGGACGTCGATGCTGCAAGGCCGTCCGAGTCGACCCTGGTAACGCTGCCATGCCTAGCTTCCGCCGCAGGGCCGCCATAATTTATTCACAAGCCCTGAGCTCGCTTTTGCCGAAGAGTTTCAATGCCTAACGGCAAAAGCCAGGTCGCAAATTCCACATTCACGTCGCATTGCAGCACATTTTCCGCTTGCCTGTGGCACAAATGACCCTAGACTCCTGCCATAGCTCTTAAGAGGAGGCTATGACATGGGACTGACGAGGCCAATCAACGCATTGATGATTTGTGCAGCGTTCGCATTCATCGGCGCCCTAATCATAGGCGTTCTTCCGTAACCGCCAGAGCGGAAGAAATCAGCAGCTGACAGTCAATCCATTTCGAAAGGCCGGGTTCTCACCCGGCCTTTTGCGCTTCACGTCACGACGACAGATCAGGCCGCGGCCGAGCCAGCCGCTTCCGTTTCATGCGAGCGGATGCCGATCATGTGGCAGATGGCAAAGACCAGGTCGGCGCGGTTCATCGTGTAGAAGTGGAAGTCGCTGACGCCACGTTCGACGAGGTCGAGCACCTGCTCGGCCGCCACCGCCGAGGCCACCAGCGCATGCGTCTGCGGGTCGTTCTGAAGCCCCTCGAAACGCTCGGCCAGCCATGCCGGCACCAGCGCGCCGCAGCGCGCCGAGAAATTGGCGACCTGGGTGAAATTGTGCACCGGCAGGATGCCCGGCACGATCGGAATATAGATGCCTGCCCGCCGCGCCCGCTCGACATAGCGCTCGTAGAGATCGTTGTCGAAGAAGAACTGGGTGATGGCGCGGGTCGCGCCATTGTCGGCCTTGCGCTTCAGCATGTCGAAGTCGGTGGCGAAGTCGGGGCTTTCCGGGTGCTTTTCCGGATATGCGGAGACCGAGATGTCGAAATCGCCGGCGCTCTTCATCGCGCCGACGAGCTCGGCGCCATTGGCATAGCCATCCGGATGCGGCCTGTAGGCGGTGCCGACGCCCGCCGCCGGATCGCCGCGCAGCGCGACGAAGCGGGTGACGCCCATATCGGCGAATTCGCGCACCACGGCGTCTACCTGATCGCGCGCGGCGTCGACGCAGGTCATGTGCGCCGCCGGCGTCAGCGTCGTCTCATTGAGGATGCGCTTGACGGTGCGGGCGGTGCGTTCGCGCGTCGAGCCGCCGGCGCCATAGGTCACCGAGACGAATTTCGGCTTGAGCGGCTCCAGCCGGGTGACGGTGTCCCAAAGCCTGGCTTCCATCTCGTCGGTCTTCGGCGGGAAGAACTCGAACGAAACCCGGACCTTGTCGCCAATGTCGGGGCGGCGGGAAAAGCGGAACTGGTTCATCAGGCGGTTTCCCCTGCCGGAAGAG